>JAISAD010000110.1 GCA_031266895.1 Bacteroidales bacterium | reverse complement strand
TGTATCCCAATCCGGCTGCTGATCAAATAAATCTTGAACTGATTGATTTTGCGCAATGGGGAAACAGTGCTGTTACGCTTTATAATGTGCATGGCGTCCGCCTGCAAAGCATAAATATTCTATCTTCCATTACGCCGATTAACCTTGCGCATTACAGTTCGGGACTCTATTTTATAGAAATCAGGCAGCAAAACGGCAGAAAATATTACAGTAAATTCATTAAAAACTAAAGTGTCATGAAAAAATTTATCTTATTAATTTTGGGATTATGTCTGATACACAGCATAACCCGGGCACAATATGACTGTGCCGCTCCATTACTCAATAACAGCACTGTGGCAGCATACAGTTGCGGGCGTACTTATGCGACCGATCATGATGATGTCAATCTACTGGCATCATCCTATATTCCCGGTGCATCTACCCCTGTCTGCACTGTTAAAGTCAATATCCATATTTGGCGCAATGATGACGGAACCGGCAATTATTGGCAGGATACACCGGCATATCGCGACACTATGAGGTTAGTATTTAGTTACTTAAATCAAATATACGCTAATAATAATTCATACAGTATGAATATTCCCGGTGCACCACTTATACCGGATACTAAGGTTAGATTTGAAATTGACAGTTTTTATTATTATAATAATAGTGTGGTTGCTAATGGTCTTCCTTTACAGAATGAATACCCTCAACATAAACATACAAAATACTTACAAGATAATTATCCTGAAAGATTAAAATCTTTTGACTATAGTTTTGTTTTATACAAATATGAAGGAAAAGGTGGCGCTGCAGGCGAATCATCAGGTTATAATACTACAAATCAATATATTCGTAAATATGAATCCGGTGATTGGCCTCATCCGTGGTCGCTTGCCGTACACATGGCTCATGAATTTGGACATAACTTTGGATTACGTCATACCTATAACAGTGAAATACTACAAATTGCACATCCCGAATTTTTATGGGATGTATTTGGGACAACTGTACCATCCGGATGCAATGCTCAAAGTGGTTATGTATGTTATCATGATGCCGGTTGGAGTTGTGATTATTTAGATCCCAATAATTCCTGCACCAACAATATTATGGGTGGCGTAAGCGCTCCATACCACTTTTCTGCCCTGCAATGCGGGCGAATACATCGGGCAATAAGAGTTTCGGCACTGCGGAAATATGCTTACGGATACTCTACAACCCCGTTAATTATTACGAGTAATCAAACATGGGATCATACCAGCAAATATTATCAGAATATTATTGTTAATCCGGGTGTAACACTTACCATTACCTGCAGGGCAGAATTTGTGCCGGGCGCAGCTATCATCGTTAAGCCCGGCGGCAAACTTGTACTTAATGGAGCAACCTTAACCAATGGCAATCCCGACCAGCTTTGGGAAGGCATACGGGTAGAGGGCACTACCAGCCAGCGGCAAATAGCGCAGTATCAGGGTACAGTAGAAGTAACCAATGGCTCGCTTATCGAAAATGCCCGCGTTGGTATCAGCACGGCCACGTATGACTATGATGCCCCTAACTTCTATTCCCTTTTCGGGGGCATTGTCCAAGCCTCCAACTCCACCTTCAAAAACAACATGAGTTCCATAGGCTTCAACTTTTATGCCAATCATAACGCTAACGGTGCTATTATCGACAACGTAAGCTATATCAGAAACTGTACTTTTGTGGTGGACAATACCAATCTTTATGCCTATAATGTAGATGCCGGTTTCAACAGCCATATTACGATGTGGGATGTTCGGGGCGTAAAAATTAATGGCTGCACGTTTCAAAACCTGACGGGCAATCACACCGGCAAGGCCATTTACACCGAAGATGCCGGATTTCTAATAGACTACTCCTGTCCATCTGGTGGCTCTGTATTATTGCCCTGTCAGGAATGCTCAAATTATACGCGCTGTACTTTTGAAGGGTTTGCTACCGCCATCGAAGCCGGCACAACAGGCACAAACTATGCCCTTTCGATAGACCATTCGCTGTTTGAAAGCAATCAGACAGGAGTAAAAGTTACGGGCACGCAAAATTTTAAAGTAGTGCGCTCGGAGTTTGATTTAACTGCGAGAATACTCGGATCCTCCTGTGGCTTGTCTGCAAGCAATTCAAGCGGTTATAAAATAGAGCAGAACAAATTTTTCAACACTATACCCTGTACAGGCAGCCTTTGCGCCCTTTTTGCTCCAAGAGGGATTATCATAAATAACTCCGGTAGTGCCAATAATACCATATACCGTAATCAATTCACCGTATTAAATTACGGCATCTATGTAACTTCAGCCAACGGAACCCTCAATCCCACTACCGGTCTGGAATTTCAATGCAACACCTTTAATCAAAACAAATACGATTTTTATGTAGTATCAGGCGGCAGTGTAAAGCCCTGGCAGGGCAGCCCGACTAAAGGAGCTGACAATACTTTTACCGGTACGCAAACCAGCAGTATTTACTCGCAGAGCAGTGCGGTTATCACCTATCATCACAGCGCAGGGACCAATCGTGTACCCTATAATCCTACCACCAGCAATGTATCGGTAGTGGGCACTGCCGGCACCAATAATTGCGCTTCTACGATTTGTACAGGAGATGGAAGGCAAATACCAATACTCCTGTTAAGCCAGTACAACACCCTTAAAAGCAATTATAACAGTCTGCTTTCCATTGCAGCAACAAACCAGTATGCGCAACTGTTGCAGGCGGCAAGCACTACCGCATCCCTTTCCCTTAATACAGGGCTGCTGGCAAATGCCTTGCAAAATCGGGCTCAACTGTATGCCACAGCAAAGGAGATGGCAGATCTGAGCAGTTCGGCAATTCACGCGCTGTTATCCGATACCGTATCCCGTCTGAACGAACTGAAAATGTGGTTTGACGCTATCCCTTATCCCATGTCTAAATATGCTTTGGCGGAAGCGTTTATGCAAACCGATGATTATGATTCTGCGGAAGAGGTATTAGACCAAATGCCTGACTGGTTTAGTTTCACGGAAGATAAAATGGCAGAACACAATAACTATCTTTATTTCTTCAATTTCAAAAAAGAGCTGCTAAATTCGGGACGCAATTGGGCACAACTCACCGAAGAAGAAAAGACAGACCTGCAATCTATTGCCGATTTCTCTAACGGTAGAGCCTCCCAAATGGCACAGGGAGTACTTTGCTTTTTCTATCATATATGCACGGAAGTCAACCCGTCTGAAGAAATGCCCGTAACTGCAAAACGCAGCATGCAATCGCGGCAGACTGTTGCCGTTGAAGGAGACTTGCAGATCTATCCCAATCCGGCGTCAGACAACATCCTCCTGTTAACCGGCAATCCGGAAATAACAATCGAGGAACTATTCCTGTACGACGTGCACGGCAAATGCGTTATGAGTTTATATATCGGACAGGCGAGCGCCGATGCAGACATCTCGCATCTGCAAAGCGGTTTTTATATGGTTAAGGCAAGATTATCTACCGGCGAAACCCCGGTAAGAAAGATAGTGAAGAAATAAAAAGAGCGTTAATCGCTGTTTTCGTGTCTGTATGTAATTGGAGAAAATCGTGTATATTTGCAACCTCAAATTTTCTTAAAACAGTAAAAATTATGGCACAATTCGACGAAAACAAACTTGGGGAACAGGAACCCCAAATTCAACTGTCCGACAACGCTTACAGAGAGCTGAAAGAGGACGAAACTTACAAACCAGTATTGCTGGAGACAAAAAAATATCCTGAAATTAATGCATGGACTGTCCTTTGGGGCATTCTGATGGCTTTTATCTTTTCAGCGGCAACTGCATACTCCGGCTTGCGCTTCGGACAGGTTTTCGAGGCGGCCATTCCCATAGCTATCATTGCTGTGGGAGCTTCTACTCTGGCACGCCGCAAACACCCGCTTTCCGAAAATGTGATTATTCAGTCCATAGGAGCAAGTTCAGGCGTCATTGTGGCCGGCGCCATCTTTACACTGCCCGCCATCTATATCATCAAAGAGACCAATCCGGCAGTGGGCGCTGAAATTCAGGTCAATTTCTTTCAGATTTTCCTGGCTTCGCTCTTCGGCGGCTTTTTGGGCATTCTGTTCCTGATACCGTTCCGCAAATACTTTGTGTCGGACATGCACGGCAAATATCCCTTCCCCGAAGCAACCGCTGCTACCGAAATTCTGGTATCGGGTGCAAAAGGTGGAAATCAGGCCAGACTATTGCTGATAAGTGGCTTAATAGGAGGCCTGTACGATTTCTGCATGACTACTTTCCAGTTTTGGGCAGAAAATATCTCTTCGCGCATGTGCACCTTTGGCGAAAAACTGGCTATGGATTACAAATTTGTCTTTAAAGTCAACACCAGCTCCATCTTATTAGGCACCGGCTTTTTAATCGGCTTAAAATATGCCACCATTATTTGCGCCGGCTCGTTTTTGGCATGGTGGGTTATTGTGCCGCTGCTGGGACAGTATGGCATGACCCTCGACGGCATTGCCATGAATGCCTTTGATCCCGACTACATCTTTGCCAACTATGTGCGCTACATCGGCATTGGCGGCATTGCCATGGCCGGTATTATTGGCGTAATCAAGAGCGCCGGCGTTATAAAAAATTCGCTGGGCATGGCATTCAAGGCAGGAAAATCGACACAGCATGACAATGCGCAACTAATAAGAACCCAGAAAAACATATCTGCAAAAATTATCCTGTTCGGCTTTTTAGGCGTAGCGCTGCTTATTGCAGGCTTTTTCCTCTTTGGCGGATTGCAAATGAGCCTTGTGCAGGTATTAATCGGCCTGCTCATCATATTTGTGTTTGCATTTCTTTTCACCACGGTAGCGGCCACTGCCATTGCTACGGTGGGCACCAACCCCGTATCGGGCATGACCATGATGATCCTGATTTTATCTTCGTTTATCCTTTCTGCCGTGGGACTGAAAGGAGGATCGGGAATCGTAACCGCACTGATAGTCGGTGGCATTGTCTGCTCCGCGTTAGCCATGGCCGGCGGCTTTATTACCGACCTCAAAATTGGCTACTGGATCGGCTCTTCGCCCTACAAGCAGCAGGCATTCAAATTTCTGGGAACACTGGTATCTGCCCTGACCGTAGGCGCAGTGATTATGATTTTGTCGAAAACTTACGGTTACACCGGCAAAGACGCTTTGGTAGCGCCGCAGGCCCATGCCATGGCAGCCATTGTAGAATCGCTGATGTTTGGCGGCCAAATCCCATGGCTGCTCTACATTATTGGGGCAGTTTTAGCCATTACTCTCGACCGAATCGGGATTCCTGCCCTTGCCTTTTCACTGGGCATGTTTATGCCGCTGCAACTCAACATACCGTTGCTCATTGGCGGTTTTATAGCATGGCTTATTGGCAGACGCAAAGACGAAGCCCTCAACAGGCAGCGCAAGGAAAAAGGCACGCTTATAGCTTCCGGATTAATGGCCGGCGGTGCCATTATGGGCGTAGTGAGCGCCATTTTGAAATATGCGGGCGTAGAAATCACGTTCAGCAGCTGGACAGGCTCTGACGGCTTTAACCTCTTAGCCATCATCATGTTTGCAGCACTCTCCTGTTATCTCTTTGCCCATGCTGTGAGTGTAAAAAAGAGTAAACTATAGATTTATCGGCTGCGCCGGCGGGCATTTACCTGGTAAAGGTGCAATTGAACCGTTTTGAGCAGGAGTGGAAAATCATAAAAGAATAGGGAGGAGCGGGAATGAAGCCGAAGATTTATATGTTAAGAACTGTCAGTATAGCATTCTTTGCATCTATTGCCTTATTGGGCAAGGCTCAAAACACCGCATTGCCGGTAGGCAGTTTGCCCGGCAGCATAGACGTATCGGCTACAGGAGCGGCCACTTACAGCATTCCCATAGAAGTAGTCCCGGGTACGGCGGGCATACAGCCTCATCTATCCATAGTCTATAACAGCCAGTCGGGCAGAGGATTGCTGGGCATGAAATGGACACTTGGCGGACTGTCGGCCATATCAAGAGCGCCTCAGACAACCTATTACGATGGTCGTCAAATGGG
>JAISAD010000101.1 GCA_031266895.1 Bacteroidales bacterium | reverse complement strand
AGGTAGTTTTTCGTCCCGGCACCGAACTCAAAACCATGCTGAATAACCTTAAATTTGAAAAGCTATAATCGGTTCAATAAAAACGAGTATTCGTTTTCAGTAAAATGAATACTCGTTTTAGGTAAAAGGTATATACCTTTTACGGAACATGATTACAGGCTTGATATACAGCAAGTTATAAAGTACAATCGGAATGTCAGGTAACTCATTTTCATAACATAACCAAAAACTTTAATTATTATGCCGGTTTTTTATAACAAAATAGAGAAAAGCTATCCGGGCAATCCTGCAGCGCCTAAGAAATGGTATGCAACCTTAAAGCGCATCAGTCTGGTAAAAGAGAAAGAGGTGGTTAAGCAAATAGCCAGTGGAACGGCTATTAGCCGCAAGGAAGCAGAAATAGCTTTAGACCAGTTTCAGAAAGTTTTAATTTATTTGCTGAGCGAAGGCAACAGCGTTCAGCTGGGCGACTGGGGCTCTTTCCACCTGACCTGTGGCAGCGAGGGGCAAGAGCGCAAGGAGGATGTTACGGCGGCCACTATCAGAAAGGTGTATATTCGCTTCGCTCCGGGCAAAGAATTGAAAGAGGCTTTGCAAAAGGTGTCGTTCAAGGATGTGAAAAGCATGTCGGTAAATAGGGATAGCAAATTATCGTCTCGTAAACGCAAGCGTGTTTACGGATGAATGAAATTGCATTCACGAGTCAACAAAATTGCGCTGACGGGATAATAGATTATTATAGTAGCTTAAACTGTTTTAGGTGATTGGCTTTTCCCTTTCCCTGCAATGGATAAAATCAAACCCAAAGCCACGCCACAGAGTGCGGCAAAGAGCACCTGCATGTTTGGCGGCAAAATGAATGTGACAGTATGCGCTGGAATCCAGAAGAGGGGAATGCTCTTTTTAAAGACAAAATTCCACTGCACATCCCAGTTAAGCGAGGCGATGATTTTGCGCACCGGCAGTGGCTTAAGCAGACAGCTTGCTTTTCCGCCATTATTCAAAATGTGGGTATCCGTAATTTTGTGCAGGGTCATAAAAACGGGAGCAAAGGAGGTATTCATCATTACACTGATAAAAAAGGCGCCGCATAATTTCAATCCGGAAAAAGAGCTGTTCATGGCGGCCGTTATGCCTGCGAAAAAATCAAAGCGGGCTTCTAGAAAAGCCGGTACCCCCTTGCTAAAAATGCCCATTGCAGCAGCAATCCACATGCCCAGACAACCCCAAACAATGGCACGCGGAACAATGCCAAACCCTTTATAATTGTAGCTTCCTGTTTTAATGCGCAAGCCCAGCATCTCGCCGAAAGTGGCCAAAATGCCAAACTTCAGAAAAGCCATAATAAAAGGATGCGCCGCATTAAAGGCTTCATAGCCATGATATGCCTGCTCGAAAATAAAAAACGGAAGCAAAATGAGGATAGTAATGGCAATAACCGACAGGTCTGTTTTTTTCATTTTTATGACAATTAAGTTTGATAAGGTTTTAAATAGCGGGCGCTTTGCCGTGCAAAGCTAGCCAGGATCGTAAGTTTCCCAGCACAATATCCATACGGTGGCGAAATGCTTCGTGTGTGGCGTAGCCGATATGGGGCACAACTATGCAATTGGGGGCGTGCAGCAGGGGGTGTGTGGCCGGCAGCGGAGGCTCCTGTTCAAAAACATCTATAGCGGCGCCGCCCAGCTGTTTTTCATGTAATGCATTGGCCAACGCTACATTGTCTATAATATTTCCGCGTGCCGTATTGATAATGAGTGCAGAGGGACGGCACAAAGCCAGCTCTTCCTTGCCCAAAAGATGAAAAGTATATTCCGTTAAGGGGGTATGAATAGAGATAATATCGCTTTGCTGTAATAACTCTCTTAATGATACATAATTAATTCCCTGCTCTTTTACGAATTGCTTTTCGGTGCGACTCCAGGCCACTATTCGGCACCCAAAAGCCTGCAGCAGCTTGGCCGTGGCACATCCTGTAGCCCCTGTTCCGATAATGCCTGCCGTTTTGCCACGCAGTTGCCGACCTGAAAAGCCCTGCCTGTCATAGCCTTGTCGGATAGCAGCATCTAAGGGTATAATTTGCCGGTAGAGATTCAGCATCAGGCCTACAGCCAACTCGGCCACAGCCGTAGTAGCATATCCTGCCGCATTGGCAATCGCAACACCGTGTGCTCTGCAATAGTCGCCGTCAATATGGTCAATACCGGTAAAAGCTACATTAATAAACTTTAAAGCAGGCGCCTGACTCAATATCTCTTTGGTTAACCGAATATTGGATACCAACAGCACTTCGGCTCCCTTCATGCGTTGCATCAATGTAGGTTTATCCTCCTTTCTATCAGGATAAACAATCAGCTGATGCCCTGCTTCTAAAAGCCATGCCTCAGATTCATGCCACTCTTGCGGCGACAATCCAAGCGGTTCTATCGCTATGATTTTCATGGAGCATAAATCCGGTTAAATTCCGACTTAGTCCTCTTTCCGTTTCCCCAGACCTTTATCAAGCATATAAAGAGCTGCGGCATCATCGCCTGCCTTTTCGAGTGCAGCTAAATATTTACGGGGCGCGTCTTCTTCTTCAACTTGCTCATTCACGAACCATTGTAAAAATCCTTGGGTAGCATAATCTTTCAACTCAATGGCCTTGTCCATTAAGTTATGAATCATCTCCGTAACCAGCTTTTCGTGAATCAGGGTGTCTTCAAAGGCCTCTTTTGGAGATAGCCACTCCTGGCGCACCTCCTCAATGGGAAAAAGCTTTACCGTGCCATTGCGCTCTTCGATATACTCGAATATGCGAGTTGCATGGGCAAACTCCTCTTTTGCCTGAACGGCAAACCAATTGCCCATTCCCTCAAACCCTTTCTGTTTCATGTCGTAAGACATTGACAGATAAAGATAAGCAGACCATAATTCTGCATTCCCCTGTTTATTCAGGGCGGCTTCCATAGTTTCGTTTAGAATTGTTCTGATTGACATAAAATTTCTGTTTTAGGTTAAAAACTAAGGCGCAAAGATACATGAAATTTTTGAATAGCAGGCAGGCAAGCTTTCCGCTAATCAAAATCAATATTAATCCTGTTGCGGTGTCTTTCGTCGCAGCCGCTGGCATCGCCGGTATAGGCCGCCGGAATGGGGAAGGAGTAGCCTGTTTTCTGTTCCTTAACTACCTTGCTGTAAGGAAGATTGGGATCGGCATAGAGCTTTTGCATAAAGAGGCCGAAAACCGGCATAGCCATGCGTGCACCCTGTCCATACTCCATGGAGCGGAAATGGGCAGCACGGTCTTCACACCCTACCCACACGCCGCAGGTAAGCATGGGCGAATAGCCTACAAACCATGCATCCGACTGATTATCGGTAGTTCCTGTTTTTCCACCCAGCGGAAACGATAAGCGGTATTGTCCTCTTAAACGCGCACTCGTCCCGTAATCGACCACTCCTTGCATCAATCGCACCGTTTTAAAGGCAGTAATCTGGTCAATAGCTTCATTGGTTTTAGGTACAAATGAAGCAATAATATTGCCCTCCTTATCGCATATTTTGGTAATAAACACAGGCTCAACATAGATTCCCTGATTGGGAAAGCAATTGATAGCGCCAACCTGCTCGAATAGTGATAACTCGCATGCTCCCAGACAGATTGCCGGCACTTCCGGAATATCGGAAGTCATCCCCATAGCACGCACCAGACTGATAACCGCTTTGGGTCCAAATTGCTTCATTAAATAGGCCGATACTTGATTGATAGACATGGCCAGCGCTTCGCGCAGTGGGAGCATCTCGCCCTCTTTATAAGATCCTGAATTTTTAGGCGTCCATTCGGAATTAACTGCTGGCGGATAGAATGTTACCGGCACATTGGGTACCATTGTACAGGGGTCATATTCCCCGTTTTGCATGGCCGTAGCATAAACGTAAGGCTTAAAGGTTGAACCCACTTGCCGGCGCGACAATTTTACATGGTCGAATTGAAACTCCTGATAGTTGACTCCGCCCACATAGGCACGCACATAGCCGGTATTTGTTTCCATCGCCATCATGCCGCAATGCAAAAAGGTTTTCATGTAGCGCAGCGAATCCCATGGCGACATTAGGGTATCTTTCAAGCCATGGTAGGTAAAAAGTTTCATTTTTACCTGTTTTTGAAACTCAGCGATAATCTGCTCTTCGTTCATGCCGGCATCTTTCATTATGCCGTAGCGGTCGCTGCGGCGCATGGCTTGCAGTAAAATAGTTCGAGTATCCTTCTCGCTTAAATTATAAAAGGGGGCATTTTTATGACCTTTCCAGTGTTTAAAGAATATGGGTTGTAAATATTCGCACACATGTTCATTTACAGCGGCTTCCGCATATCTTTGCATTCGAGAATCTATTGTGGTATAGATGCGCAGGCCATCCTTATAAATATCATAACAGGAACCGTCCTTTTTAGGATTATTTTTACACCAGTCTTTCAGGTACTGGCGCACATATTCTCTGAAATAAGTAGCGAGGCCGGCAGTATGGTCTTGCCGCGAAAAATGCGACATGTCAATAGATATAGTCTTAATGGAATCGGCTTGTGTTTTTGTAAGATAATTATATTTTTCCATTTGCTCAATCACCGTATTACGACGGTTAAGAGCATTATTCAGATTGCGGGTAGGATTGTACTTGCTGGGAGCTTTCAACATGCCCACCAGCAGGGCGGCCTCTTCGGTATTGAGCATTATCGGCTCTTTGTTGAAATAGGTAGCTGCCGCCGATTTGATGCCGAGCGACTGGTTGCCGAAATCAACAGTATTGAAATACATGGCCAGGATCTCCTCTTTGGAATAGGTATGTTCCAATTTGGCCGCTACCACCCACTCCTTGAGCTTGGTGATAATGATTTTAAGCTTGCCGGCTTTGGGATCTCTGGGAAAGAGATTTTTAGCCAGCTGTTGCGTAATGGTACTGCCTCCGCCTTGATGACTGAAAGTGATAACGCCAAAGAAAACCCTTGCTACAGCACGCAAATCAACTCCGGCATGTTTGTAAAAGCGAACATCTTCGGTAGCAATCAGTGCATTGCGTAAAGCGGGCGAAAGGTCTGAATATTTACAGTTTGAACGATTTTCGACATAATATTTACCTAACAGTTCACCGTCAGCCGAATAGATGTCGGAAGCCAGGTTGGTATGCGGGTTTTCCAAATCGGTAAAAGAGGGCATAAAGCCCATCCATCCCATAGAAATCAGAAAAAAGAGCAACAGCATAATGCCCGTTCCGGAAGCCAGAACAAGCCAGAAAGGCTTAATCCATTTAGAGCGCTTAGTGGTATTCATGTTACATTTTTAGTCGTTCAATAATAAAATGCAAATATACGGGAATTTTTCTGAAATTATGCCCGTCTATCTCATCAGGGTTACGTTCCCTTTTTTGATAAAGGGCTGTTTATTGACACAAACGGCTTCCACATAAAAAACATAGACTCCCGGATCGCAAGGATTGTCGCGAAAAGTTCCGTCCCATCCCTCATCTAACCTGGTGGTTTCAAACAGCAGTTCTCCCCACCGGTCGTAAACACGCAACAGCATGGTTTCTACAATCTTGCTGCGTAGTCGGAATTGATCGTTAATGCCGTCATTATTGGGCGTAAAGGCGTTGGGAATATAGACAAACGGCTCACGGCAATCCAGATGGGAAACCTTAATCAATATGGAGTCGCTTTTGCTGCAATCGTTTATATCTGTGAACATTACGGTATAAACAGTAGTTTGCGAAGGAGTAGCTATCGGATTAATGGCAGTGCTGTTATCCAAACTGCTGCCGGGCGACCACAGGTAGCTTATATTTTGTCCGTAGAGGGAAGAAGCGTGCAATTGAACCGTATTACCTGCTGTAATTTCGTATTCGTCTGCCCATGCATCTACCGTATCAGGCAACAATTTAGGATGTACGGTTACGTAGCAATCGGCGGTATCGGCACAACCATTTTCGGCGATGACGATAACAGTGTATTGAGTACTTTGCACAGGATTAACGAAAGGAGTAGCCGTATGTGCGCCGCTCAGTATCTCCTCTTCCGGCGACCAGTTAAAGGAACAGGCGCCGGAAGACACATATTGCAACCTCAGTTTCGCCGGCTCGCCATGGCAGATAGCCAAATCATCAAGCGATTTTATTTCTATGGATATTTTAATAGTAGTCTTGCCCGAAACCGAGCAATGACCGGTTTGAGCTTGCCAGTAGTAGGTAGCAGTTTGAGTGGGCGATACCGTTATGTCAGGATTATTGGGAGTGTTGAGCAGGTTCGAAAAGTCGGGCGATAGCGACCAGCTGTAGCTGACGGCCTCGTTGAAAGAGACATTGATATGCAAGAGCACCGAATCATGGAGGCAAATAGCTGTGTCTTTATCAAGTGTTTCATAGTCAATGTAATGTACATTTACGGTTTGCGTAAACCGGCCGGTACAAAGCCCAACAGTTACTGCCAGTGTATAAGTAGTGGTGGTGGCGGGCGAAGCGTAGGGATTGGAAGACGTGGCACTCGACAAATCATGGGCTGGTGTCCACTGATAGCTTGCATTGGTGTCGCTCGAAGGCGGAATTCCGATTTGTATCGCATCGTCTCTGCATATATCAATAGCAGGGAGTGTCCCCTCTTCCGTGCTCACTACAATCAGTGTTCTCCGAACAGTATCCGTATAGTTGCAACTCTCTATGTCGGTAACAATCAGTGTAACGGCATACTCTCCTGTTGTTGCATAATGATGCGTAGGATGGGCTTCGTCAGAGGTGGTGCCATCGCCAAAATCCCACCAGTAGGTGGCCGCATTGCCAACGGTCTGTGAATTGTTGATAAATTCGACATCGGCGGGAGCACATACCATCTCGGGAATAATAAAATCGCCCACCAATGCCGGCAGATTAAAATTTATTTTGATAACGCCAAGATTACAGTTGAGACTGTGGTTGTACTCTGCCCACGCTCCGGGAGTAGTGGGAAAGTCATTATGCCCGCCACAACCGGCGCATACCGCCTGGTAAATATTGCCTTTATTATCGAAGCGACTTGTGCCGCCGTCCACATGTTCGTGCGACAACGACGACATCCCACCAAAAAAAGTAGCATAAATGAGTTGAGAGGCATCTTGAGCAATAACCAGAAAATAATAGTTGCTCCCGTTAGTAACGTCTTGAATGGCATCCGGAGTAACGGGTAAGCCTATTGTGCCGCCAAATCCGTTTAAATTGTAACTTCCCCAGCCCGACAAATAGATATTTTTACAGTAGTCAACCATAAAAGCCGTAGGCGATATGTCCGGTCCGGTGGAACTGCTGCCAAAGGCGGTTGACCAAATCCGGTCGCTCAAGTCGGGCAGCAGTTTCGTAATAAATTGTCCGCCACCCGGAATATACCATTGGGCATTATATATCCATGTCATATCGGAAGCTATGGTTTGCCCGAACACGCAGGGATTGCCCGTAACATCATTTTTTATGAAATAGACCTGGTCGTAATTACTGTAGCCTAAAAAGGTACAGGCATCAATAGCAGTGCCATTTTGGCTGATGCGGGCTATAAAGCCATCGGCAGCGCCACCGCCGTAAGTAATTTGATGAGCATTTGGCGTAATGGGGAAATCAGACGATTGTGTTCCGCCGCAACAGTAGAGGGAATGGTCGGCGGCCAATTCTATGCTATAGCCGGCGTCGTTGGAACTGCCACCGAGAAATGAACTCCAAATCATATAATCCAAAGTGGGTGCCATTTTAAAAACAACAGCATCCTGTTCCTGTTTTTTTACCGGTTGAAAAGCATCAGCCGTTACCGGAAAATTGGAAGAATAGGTGCTGGAAATTACATAGACATTGCTCTGCTCGTCCACTAAAATTTCACCTCTGGCATCATCTGCATAATTTTTGCACAGATTTGGAGCATAATTTAATCCATCATTTCCTGTGCCGCCCACATAAGTTGAATTGAGCAATTGTGTGCCATTTGCACTTAATCGGGCAATAAAAATATCTGAACCTTGAGGAAATTCTATAGCGTTACCGCAGGCGATATAACCACCCCCATTAAAAGTTGTATTGAAAGCATTATCGGTTACCGGAAAATTGTTAGAGCCGGTTGTACCGTAAATATACAATTCATCGACATTATTTACGATTAAACTGTGTGGCATATCGCTGTAGCGGCCACCCAAATAGGTAGAGTACAATAAATTACTGCCACTGTCGTTGAATTTGGATATGGCGATATCGCAGCTGCCACCGGCATAATTCACTTGATAGGCACCCACTGTAATCGGGTATCCCAATGCAAAAGCAATTCCGCCGCCATAGAGATTGCCATAACGATCATAGGTGGCTGTGTAGCCCCAATTATCAGCGGAAGAACCGGAATAGGAAGCGAAAACCAAATAGGGATCAATAATCAGGGGCAAAGCAGGATTATAAGCGCCTAATCGAAAGGTTACGCTATTGTTGTCTATCTGATAATTGCAGGCTACTTCAGTTTCTTTTCCCTTCTCATTGATTTGATAAGCGTAGGGTTTGGTCTCTATAACAGTACCTGTAGCCGTAGCAATATGCAGTTCCCCCTTTTCTGTTTTCAGGCCGTTAATGCCCACATAATGCCATACAATTTGCGCCGGATCGGCATTTGGAGCTACAACATACTCCATTTTAAAATTTCTTCCGCTTTGCCGACATGCCAAATCAATACCGTCATACAGTTTCTCATACTTGATTTCCCTGTAAACGGGCACTCGTGATTGCCATTTTGTCTTATCATTGCCGATAAAATAGTTGTAGTAAAAAGTGGTTTTCTCCTGTCCTGCCAGCGTTATGCGAGGGTTGGAATTTTCAAATTGCATCTTATAAGCTGCCGCATCAATATTGTTCTGATGAGGGTGGCTGGGGTCAATTTTCGCTGCATAAAAATCAGCCAGTTGCTGTCCGTTCAACAAGGCATACGTGATACCGTCTGTTTCTATAAAGAGCGCCCCTTGCTGTACTTTTACCTGATAGCACACCCGTTTATCCCACTGGCCTTTATTGGCCACAAACTCAATCGTCTTACTCTCAATAACAGTCTTGGAACGCTTAATGGGCGAATGGCTATTGTGTCCGCTGTGTCCATAAACAGGAAACATCAGTACTCCAAAGCCCATAATCAGAAGTACCTTAACGAGTTTCATGATAGCTTATTGAATAGTGATTTTTTTCACAATTTTGCCATTTTCACTTGTAATATGAAGCAGGTAAAACCCGGAAGCCAATGCGGAAACATCCATTTGGCAGTTTAAGTGGGCGTTTTCATTGGAAACATCCATTTTTTGTAATAATTTACCGGAAATGTCAAATAACGAACAGGTAATAGATTTATTGCCAACTGTTTCCCCTGAAATTGCGATTTTATCATGTGCCGGATTGGGGTAAACGCGAAGGTTATTCACCACCTCATCATCAAGGCCTGCAATGACTTGCTGCAGCAAGTCAAAACCGCTCTTTTGCTGGTAATTGTCAGAAATGAATTTGATATTGGCCTTGTTAAAATTTGTTGTATAAGTTCCTGTAGGCAAATTATTTAAATCGTAGCGATCGTATAAAGTAGGAGGTGTTGTTGTGGCATTGTAAACTTCTACAAAATCACCTTCTGCCAAATCAAAACGAAAGAAAGTAAAGGAAAATCCCTTAGTATATTGCGGGCGCAATAGCCATGTGCAGTTCATATTCGGCAAATATTGCCCATTAACTGTTTCGGGAGCAATGATGATGTAGCTATCGCTTATGGTGGTTGAATTGATGCAGCGCGGAGTATTGCTTGTGGAGGAGTAATCAATGCTAAATCCCTTGTACTGGCTATTGAAAGTGGCTGGGCCTTTAAAAGTTATGAGTACGCTGTCGGCATTTACCACAATAGCAGCCGGGGGCATGCTGTCGCCCGAAAATTGGGCAGCAATGCCGGCGCTTTCATCAGAACCCTTATATATTGTTACCATATCGACATTGGGAGTAGTGTTCATGGTGTTGAAAGTGAACTTGTACTGATTGGCATAGGGTGCAGCAATCATCCATGAGCAATCGGGTTGCGGAGCATAATTCTTAAAGGGAGCGCCGCTGCTAATGGAACCGGATGTGGCCGTTAGCCGTTTAAGACTGTTGCAGGCAGTATTGTATAATCCTAAATTAGGCTGTAAATCCAGTATGGCGCAGGAGTTGTTATCGAAGCCAGAGCCGACATTGCCGGGTGCAAGGTAGTCAATATGGTGATAACCATTGCCGGAACCGCCCCAGCCCCAATTGACATGGAAGAGTCCGTTTTCGTCGTAACCGTCGAGCAGAAAGGCATGTCCTCCACTGGAAGAATAGCCACTGTAAAGAATAGGATGCCGTCCGTCTAAATACTCTCTCAGCATATTGGCATAAGAGGAACTGTCGCCCTGATTTTCGCCTCTGCAAATCTGACGATAAGTATTTCCGTATTTGAAGAATTCGTTCAAGCGTTGAGCAGCCAGGTGAGTGTACGCGCCCGAACCGTCTGGGGCATAACCCATTTGGACCGCTACCCCCACGTGATAAATAATTTTGGCAATTTCATTAGTATATGATTGAGGTTCGTTGGTCATGGCATCCCAATTGTAGCGTGCTCTATTGAATTGTACCATTTGACGCGGGTAAGGAGCGGGTGTGTAGGACACCCCGCCCGTGCCCGATTCGGGATGACGGTAATAAAACATTAGCTGGGCGGCAGCCAGAGCCACACAGCCGTTAGGCACTCGATAGTCATAAGAAGCATCGGCTGAAGCATCCCATGGGCAGTAGGTGTTATAAAATTTATTTTGATTCCAGCGGGTATGTATTAGAGGTTTTAATGACGCTCCTTTGCTGCTGCCGGGAACAAAATCATCTGCCGAATAATGTGCCCAAAGTTGAGCTATCTTACTGTTTTGTATAGCTTTACTCTTTTCCATGGCCTCAATTTGTACGGTATAATCACTTAAAATGTATTTCATCCCCGGATGTTCAACAAAAATTTCATCGAAAGAGTAAGCCAAAATGGGATGTGCCAAATCGGAGGCAGCTATAATGATGAAGCCCTTGCTGCCCATATCATAACGGTAATAAAAAGGAATCTCCGCTTTCGTTTTAATCTCTTTCAAAGTTAAAACAATCTCGGTTTTGGAGGTAAAAACCGCTTTTTCCGTAATAAAATTATGGGCAACGGTAGTAGCAGTTTTTTCGGATACAATACTCGCCGAACTGTAGAAAGCCGCCAAACTCAACCCTAAAAACAACAGTAGTTTTTTCATTTTTTATTTGATTTTTTTGATTTGCAAATGTACACTAAAAATTCGGATTATATATACCATAGAGTTTATTGGTGTGTAATTCAAAAATTTTATGGATCTTTGCACCTTAAAAACAGATTCGAAAAAAGTTATGTATAACCGACTGAAAAATTGTTTACAATGTGCTGTGCCTGGATTGTTGGCCTTGCTGGTAGCAATGGCTTCATCGTGCCGAAAGCCCGAAGTTGACAAAGTTCCGGCTATTACTTTTAAGAGTATTGACAAAATAGCCAATGATTTGGGTTATGATGATAAAGCTACTCTTACAATCCATTTTCAGGATGGAGATGGTGATGTTGGCTTGGATGATAGCGACTGGAAAGCGCCTTTTGATACTGCATCACCCTATTTTTATAATTGGTTTATTGACTTTTACGAAAAGCAGAATGGACAATTTGTAAAAATTGACATCAATAATAATGCCCGCATTCCTCGATTGAGCAAAACTTATCCCGAAATCATTGAAGGCGACATCTCAATAGAGCTTTTTGCCAACAACTATTTTTCGCCGTTCGACACTGTGCGATTTGAGTGCTATATTGTGGACAGAACGTTGAATCACAGTAACATAATCACTACTCCAGAACTTATTGTAAAGAAACGATAATGACCGTAGAAGAAACTGTTAAACAAGCGCTTATAGAAGATATTGGAGTTGGCGACCACTCCTCTCAAGCCTGTATTAGTCCCACTGCACAGGGCGCTATGCAATTGCTGGTAAAAGAGGATGGCATAATTGCCGGTATTGGCATGGCACAGGAGGTGATTCGCGTTTTCGATCCTGCTATAAAAATGGAAAATATTGCTTTTCAGGATGGCGACCCTGTGTGTAAGGGCGATGTTGTTTTTACTCTTTTGGGACCGGCACGCAGCATGCTCTCTATTGAGCGTACTTTGCTCAACTTTATGCAGCGCATGAGTGGCATTGCCACCACAGCTCGCCGCTATGTGGAACAGCTCGCCGGCACGAAAGCCAAAATTCTTGACACCCGTAAAACTACGCCCAATATGCGTCTTTTTGAAAAGTATGCCGTAAAAATGGGTGGTGCCGAAAATCATCGATTTGGCCTTTATGACATGATTATGCTGAAAGATAATCATATTGATTTTGCAGGAGGTATTGAAAAAGCTATTGATTTGGCTAATAAATATTTGCAGGAGAACAAGCTGCAGCTTAAAATTGAAATTGAAGCACGCAACATAGAACAGGTAAAGCAAATTGTAACACACGGAGGCATACAGCGCATTATGTTTGACAACTTTACGCCTGATCAAATACGAGAGGCGCTGACTATTGTAAGCGGACGCTACGAAACGGAAGCTTCGGGCGGGATTACTTTCGACACATTATGTGATTATGCCGCTACGGGTGTGGACTATATTTCGGTAGGGGCACTCACACACCACATTAAAAGCCTTGATCTGAGTCTGAAATTTAAGCCGGTGTAATCTAAAGCATGAAATAAAAACATAAAAATTAAGAGGATTGACACAAAAAATACTTCTTTGCTTGAAATCCAGTCGGCGCGTGCGCAAATTGAAAGTTTACCTGCGCAAAGTGGTTTTGCCCGGCTGTCAGGGCGTGCCGATATGGG
>JAISAD010000100.1 GCA_031266895.1 Bacteroidales bacterium | reverse complement strand
AGGTAGTTTTTCGTCCCGGCACCGAACTCAAAACCATGCTGAATAACCTTAAATTTGAAAAGCTATAATCGGTTCAATAAAAACGAGTATTCGTTTTCAGTAAAATGAATACTCGTTTTGAGTAAAACGAATACTCGTTTTGGGTAAAAGGTATATACCTTTTTCGGGACATGATTACAAGCTTGATATACAGTAAATTATAAAGTGCAAATTGAGCTTGTTATAATGAATCCATGCAGAATGCAGCAGGCTCATTTACCTGCTTTGCATTTTCTGTACGCTGCACAGATTCTGCCGCCCGATTACCCACTCGTAATTGGAGGGCGAGGGACAGAGAAATTGATACAGGCACTGGCCGCAGGGTTCCCCGTTGCGAATCTGTCGCCAGGCAGTATTGACTGTCAGTTCTCTTTCGGCGATTTGAAGCAGTTTGTCCTGAACTATATTTCCTGTAACCGCCTGATTGGGATTGGCTTTCACATCGCCATTCGGGTAAATATGCAATGCGCCGAAAAAATGGCTGTTCAGCTTTTGATGCGCAAAAATCATGCGTTGCGGAACCCTTTCCGATACAATATCCTGCTCCGTTACATAGATATTCTCTTCAAAAAACGAAACATTATTGCCGGTATAGATCGGCGTGATTTTGTAATTTTCGAGGTGACACTCTTCTGCCATGGCACAGGCAGCTGCATATTCCGGCTCTCCGGTAATTAAGAAACTGTAACTGCAGCGGGGCAGTTCGGCAGCGCCTGTTTTGTGGACAATCTCCTTTTGTGCCGGAAAATTGACAAATATTTCAAGTGGAAACTCCTTAATTTTATGCAGTTGAGCAAAGTCCACATTTTGGCAGTGAATGCCGAACATCGGATATATTTTCTTCTTTTTCAACCAGCTGCATAATTCATTAAAATACCGATACTCGAATATATTCCCGCCCGTAATCCGCAGCATTCGCAACGGGGCGCAAGCCAGCTGCTGGAAAAGCTGCTGCAGCAATTCAAAATCAAAATGCGTAGTCCTGTCGGTTTTATAGCAATGTGCCGTCTGCCTGTCGTATTGCCCGCAATGGCAGCAGTGCAGGCTGCAGCTGTCGTTCAGATAGATAGTTATATCCGAAAGATAGTGTAGCACGCTTTCGCCGATAAAGCGGTCGTCCTCCCTTTGCAGCTTTTCCATATCGCGCTGCAAATTCAAAACAGGCATCAGCTGAATGGGCTTGGGCTGATTTTCGACCGCCTCGGCAATAAAGCAGATGTTTTTAGCCGCACTTTCCCGAATAAAGGCACTGTGCTGCTCGCTAATGGCCGCTTCGACTCTGATTACACCCAGATTCTGTTTCTCGTGCATCTGTTCCAACAAGGTAATAATCAGCTTGCTGTCTGTAAGAATATGCGCTCCCGTTTTGGTATTATACAGCAGCGCCTTCCCCTTTTGCTGCGCATAGTACACATGCGGCAATATGCCCAGCCAGTATTTTTTATTTTGCATAATCTCTGCTTTTTTATTATTTTGCATTTACGCCTTGGCCTTTCCCTTTTTCCTCCCTTGCACCTATTCCACAACAACCTCTTCCATAAGCCTGTAATAGTCTTCGGGATGCCGGGCTATAAAATTTTTGACTTGAGATTCATACTGCTCAAAATCTTCCTTTGTGGTAAAGCCATGGCAAACCGGCTTTCCGTCAATATCAATATCTTCCATATTAAAAATGCACTGCGTGCAGCTCTTTTTATTAAAGCATCGGGTGCACTGCCCTTCCAGCCTGGCAAAATAGCGGTTATATATTTTAGCAATAGCCTTAAAGTCAAGCTCTACGCCCTGTTCGCCGATTTGTCCCAAGGCAAACTGATGGCCGATGCGCTCACAGGGCAAAATCTTGCCGTTTACCGTTATAAACATCTTTTTGCCGAATGGCGGACAGGTGCCTGTAATCCAGTTCCCGGATTCCGGCTTTCCGTAAAGCAGCTCGTTGTAGTCGTGATACACAAACCCGCTGTACTGATGCAGAAACGTGCAGACAGTTTGGTAGGTAGGCGATTTTATAAAACGCTCCCTGTCAATCTCCTCGTAGTGCTCTGCCTGAAACAGGCTCTCGGTTTGATTTCGGTAGGTTTGCTGGAACAGTTGCTGCCTGTCGGGGCGAATGCCCATATTGTTCAGCTCGCCGATTGAGGGCATAGTATCATACTTCTCCTTGAAAAAGCGGTGGATCTCTTCCACCGAATTTTTATTGTGCAGCACGGCATTAAAATTGATTTTCCGCTGAAAATAGTCGGGATATTTTTCGCGCAGCAGCTCCACATTACGCACAATAGTGTCGAAAGCCTCATGGCCGGCCCTGTCCACGCGATAGGCGTTATTGTCCCTGTCGCCGTCCAGGCTTACCAGAATATTAAAATCTTTGGTGGCCAGCCAGTCCATATAGCGGTTCAGCAGCATGGCATTGGTAGTCATGGAAAAGGTAAAGGTGCGGCTGGTTATCGGCAACTGCTCCACATAAGCCACCACCTGCTCTATAAACGGCATATTGAGCAGCGGCTCGCCGCCGTAAAAGCTGATGTAAACATGCCGGTGGGCAGCTGCATTATATTCCGACTGCCAAAAGGGCAGCAGATAATCCAATAGCCGTATTGCTTTTTCTACCGGCAGATTCTTATCCTCCCGCTTGTCATAATCATTGTAAAACTCGCCGTAGCCGCAATATTTGCACTTCAAATTGCAGGCGTCGGTAACTTCAAAGGTGAGTTGTTTGAGGTTGGACAGCTGCTGCTTGATAAAAGAAGTCTTTAAATATGCGTTCATAATGTTCTTGGTTTTAAATATAATTTATTGTTCTGAAAATCAAAAATTACATTGAATCGCCACAAGAAATCCATACCGATTATTCCATCCAAGTTTAAGAGCGACTTTTTATGGGTACTCGACTTTTGCATGGGAAAACTTGACCAGTGCAATATCTTATGTCCCCATGTTAAACTGTCTTGACGAATGGCTTCCAAATCTACTCGCTTTGCGAATGAAGAGAAGGAAAAAAGTTCCGTACCGCAAGATCCCAAATCAATTAAAAAATCGCCCGATAATACTTGCCGGTCTTTGGAAACAAAATCAGGAATTGTAACTCGCCTTAATCTGTTATATTGCGCATCGTAATAAACATTCCACACTTCAAAATCCGTTACCCTATCAGGTAATTTATCATAAACCAGCAATCTATTGTTTTGGAAATCAATTTCTACTATATTTTTTTCAAATAAATCTAAGCCAATAACTATAGATATATCAATATCTTTGCTGTGTCTTTTTGTTAAAATATCATCACTGTGTATTCCGATTGTATCTTCATGCAGCACAAAATCATGAATACGTAAATCAAAATCAACAGGCATTAATGCGCTTGTATCTGCCGTATAAACATTGTGAGGAATGCGCGATGAGTGGCAAAGTTTGTTAAACAATGGTTTTATGATAAAAGTGTATGGAAATCCGTTATCTAACAAAGCATATACGGTAGTGTCTTTTATTTGCACGGGAAGAATAATTCTGCCAAACAGATACCAGTTTTCTCTCATATCTGTTATCATCTTAAAACTAAACGGGATAGTGTCAATAACGGTTACTGGCTCATTCTGCTGCTGAATTTGTTGCGACTGTATATTATTATGTTTGCAAAATTGCAATGAACCGATTAAGGTAATAAGTATTATTGTATTTCTAATTCTTAACATAAGATATAAAGGTATAAAAATGAGACTGTCTCAAAAGTTGTTTATTCATCCCTGTAGAATTGAGTATTTGAAATCAATCTCGGATAGATTACCGAATAAAACAGGTTTAGAATACTTTTGAGACTGCCTCATGTTAATTTAGCTAAAAACTTTTTAATCCATGTTTGTCATTCGCCTGGAAATTGTCTTCTATGGAAGAGCCGCCCTTATCGCGATATATGCATCCACAAACACAAACAAATTTTACAACTTCTCCTTTTTCGTTATAAGTGGCAGAGTACATGCTTGTAATCCATTTGTTTCCACCTGTTACGGATTGCATTTCTTTTTCCGACAATTGGCTTTCAGCCAGTTTTGTCAACTTGAGAGATTTCATATCAGTTTATTTTTAAAATGAAACAGTTTTTGGCATCTACTAACCCTGTCGCTTGTTTTTTGGAAGGCAACTACCAGCCTCGTGTCAGCAGATGCCTTACGTTCATTTGGCTGAAAAACCTTGTCCCCTTTTTCGTGTCTCACTCCACAGTCCCTTTATTCGGAGGGTATTCTCTCGTGGCGTGGTTTGCACCGTTGCGCGGGAACCCAAAACAGCGATGCAAAAGTACTTGTTTTTTTGTTTACAGACCACTTTTATGTGGTTGTTACCGGCAACAAAGATAATGCAAAAAAAGGGCCTTTTTCAGGGGTGGTTACTCTTATCTAATAAGTGGTAGCTAATCGCAAATAAGCGGTAGCCCTTATTTAATAAGTGGTCATGCGTGAATCCATTTTTTTACCTCTGCAACCCGCCTTCGAGACACCTGAATTGGAGTGGCCTGTATAAAAACCACGCGCCGCTCCTTGCTGAAAATGGTTCGTTTAATATGCCGGCCATTTACCAGCGTGTGATAGTTTACCCGCTTAAAAGCTTTGTCGTGAAGCAGTTCCTCATACCTTTTCAGCAGAAAAGAGGATTTTACTTTTTGCCCGTCAATCAGATGTACAGTGGTTAAATACTCCTTACATTCTATATAAAGAATGTCGGCAGCATTTACCACCGTAGTTTCATACTCCTCTTCGACAGTAATAATACACAGGGCCTGTTCCTTTAATTGTTGTGCATCCATAATCTAATTTAAATTTAGTATCCTGTTCAAATTTTATCCAACCAAAAAAGCGGACTATATCCGCCTTGAGGTCTTAAGCTACCTATGCATACAAAATACAAGCCCGCAGTTGCGAGCGATAATCTTTTCTTGTGCATTTTGAAATTGCTTAAGTTTCAAGGTAAGAATACATTACACGCTTTTCAACATGTTATTTAGCGCTTTAATACTTTTTCCTGCTTTCCGACAGCAAAAAGCATGATTAAAACACGCGGCAAATATACATGAAAAATTAGAATTGGCACACAGGCAGATAAAATTTAAGAACAAAAAGCCATATCTTTTCTATCGCTAAACAGAAAGATTTTCTCTTAAAGCATCTTGAACCGGATATAATATTATTTTTGCACTCAAAAAAAAATTATGTTAGATAATGATTTAAAAGAGCAGCTAAAGACTGTTTTTACCGGGTTGGAAGCGCAATACTTACTGTATGTGAGCGCACCCGAACAACATGAAAGCAGGGACGATTTGATAGCATTGATAAAAGATGTAGCCGATTCGTCCGAAAAAATTGACTATGCAGTGCATGAAGGTGAGTATTTGCAGCTAAAACTGCTGAAAAATGGACAGCCTGCAGGCATTGCCTTTCGCGGCGTACCAACCGGCCATGAATTTACCTCGCTGCTGCTGGCCATCCTGAATAGTGACGGCAAAGGCAAAAACAGGCCTGATGATGTGATATGCCGACGAGTGGCAAGTCTAAAGGGAGAAATAAAACTCACCACTTATGTATCACTTACCTGCACCAATTGTCCCGATGTAGTGCAGGCACTTAATCTCATGGCGCTGCTTAACCCGCATATTACTCACGAAATGGTGGATGGAGCGCTCTTTCAGGAAGAGGTTGAGGCACTGCACATCCAGGCAGTACCTGCAGTGTATGCCAATGGACAGCTGCTGCATGTGGGAAAAGCCGGTTTTGGAGAGCTACTGCTCGCGTTAGAGACACAATTTGGGTTGGAAGCACAGGATGAAATGGCTGAATCTCCTGAACAGCATTACGATGTAGTGATAGTAGGAGGTGGGCCGGCTGGCAGTGCAGCGGCAATCTATTCGGCGCGCAAGGGGCTAAATGTGGCTATTCTAGCGGAGAGCATCGGTGGACAAGTCAAGCAGACAGCAGGCATAGAAAACCTAATTTCTGTTCCTTACACGCAGGGCGAAGAGCTGGCTGCACACCTGCGTGCCCATATAGAAGTCTATCCTGTAGCCATTTTCGAGCACCGTCTTATTACTAAAATGGAGTTGCGGGGCAGCGAGCGTATTTTGCATACCCAAAATGGAGAACGTTTTATCACCCAATTTGTTATCATTGCTACAGGTGCTCGCTGGCGCAAATTGAATGTACCGGGCGAGTTGGAATACACCGGGCATGGCGTGGCCTATTGTCCCCATTGTGATGGTCCTTTTTATAAAAATAAGCCGGTAGCAGTAGTTGGCGGCGGCAATTCGGGCATTGAAGCAGCCATAGATTTGGCCGGCATCTGCTCCAAAGTTACCGTGCTGGAGTTTTTGGACACGCTAAAAGCCGATGAAGTACTGCAAAAGAAACTGAAAACACTGCCCAATGTAGAGGTTTTTACCGCCTCGCAAACGGTAGCTATTGAGGGAGATGGGGATAAAGTTACAGGTATCCGCGTAAAAGAACGGCATACAGCGGTTGAGCGTACGCTTCCCTTGAGCGGCGTTTTTGTTCAAATTGGGCTTTCGCCCAACAGTGCGCCTTTTCAGGAAATAGTGAATACTAATGCTAACGGCGAAATTGAGATTGATACCCACTGCCGCACCAGCCAAAAGGGAATCTATGCTGCCGGCGATGTCAGCACTGTGCCTTACAAGCAGATTATTATCTCTATGGGCGAGGGAGCGAAAGCGGCGCTTAGCGCTTATGAGGACAGAATTAGGGGATAATGCTGTTTTTAATCCTTGTTTCTATTGTCATTTTGATTCAAATTCATAAAAAAGTTCTTTTCAATGCGAGTGTAACGGTGCAGCATATTTTTAGAAAAGAGAATAAAGAGCACAATAACCACAGCTATCAGCACCAGCACCCATTTAGTAAATTGATACGATTTGGCCAGCACTATTGTTACAAAAAGCATTGCTAAAAAAAGCCGCAGCAAAAGCCATGCCACAATCACCGTGCGGTTAAGTTGATTGTTGCGCCACAGTTTTCGATAAAGCTGGTGAATGTGGCTGTTATTGGTCATCAAGCCGTAGAGAAAAGGAGCTAATGCCACCAGGGTAATGCCTGCGCATATTGTATTATGCAACAATAAGGGCAATTTATCGGGAAATAGCGGATAAAGATAGTTGAAAGAACAAAAAACTACAGCGAAACAAAGTACCGAAAAGATAATGGTACGCCCTAAGGAGCTGCGAATAATCACCTTCCAGTCGCTGTGATCGCGCTGGGCAGTGCCACCCAGTTTATAGTTGTCCAATCCCTTGCGCATACTGTCGGGCAGTACCCTGTATAGATAGCGATAGGTAGGCATGGCGGCTTTTATGCTGTAAGGCGTAGTAAACGTAGTGATCACAGATACTGCTACAATAATGCCATAAATATGATCGCCGAGTACGCCATGCGTAATACCCACACTGGCAATAATAAAGGAAAATTCGCCGATTTGAGAAAGGCTAAAGCCTGTGAGCAGCGAAATTTGCAGCGATTCGCCGGCAATAAGCGCACCGCCTGCCGAAAAAATAGTTTTGCCCACAAGCGTAATGAGGGTGAGAATAAGAATAGTGCCCCAGTAATCCTGTAAAATGTGAGGATCTACCATCATGCCGACAGAGACAAAAAAGATAGCTCCAAACAAATCTTTAATTCCCTTGATTAGTCGTTCAATATGCTTTCCTTCAACAGTTTCACAGAGTATAGATCCCATGACAAAAGCGCCCAGCGCCGCCGAAAAACCAACCGACTCGGCAAAAACTACCATGCCGAAACAGAGGCCGATAGAGATAATGAGCAGGGTTTCATCGTTCATATACTTCTTGGCTGCACGAAACAGGTTGGGTAACACCGCAATCCCGACTACAAACCAAAGTATCAGGAAAAAAATAAGTTTTACAATGCTGTAGAGCATTTCCATGCCGGAAAAATGAGCGCTGACCGCCATGCCCGACAGCAATACCATCATAACAATGGCCACTATATCCTGTAAAATCAGAATAACCATAGTAATGTCGGCAAATTTTTGCCCTTTCACCCCCAAATCGTCAAAAGCCTTGATAATGATAGTTGTAGATGATATCGCCAGCATGCCGCCAAGGAAAAGAGATTCTAAAATAGACCAGCCAAGCAGATAGCCGGTAAGGAATCCCATGCCCGTTACCGTCAAAATTTCAATAATTGTAGTGATAAAGGCTGTATTGCCCACCGAAAGCAATTTTTTAAAGCTAAATTCCAGGCCTAAAGCGAAGAGAAGAAAGATGATCCCAATTTCCGACCATTCATGTACGCTGGCCGGCGATATAATAGTGGGAAAGAACGAAAAATGTGGTCCTACTAAAAAACCGGCCACAATATAACCCAGCACTAAGGGTTGTTTTAAGAGTTTGAAAATAATGGTAATAACACCTGCAGAGATAAGTATCAGGGCTAAATCGGTGATAAAGTGCAGCTCGTTGTTCATTATAAATTATTACGTAATAAGTATTTTTGCAAAAATTCGCTTTACGCGAATTGCGATGCAAAAGTACGGAAAAAAGTTATTCCATAAAATAGCTCTTCTCCTCAGGCGTAAAACGCTCAATGGCATAGCGCAGAGAGGTGCGAGGCATTTTGTGGCGGTGGGTTTCCAAAAATGCAGTTAGCACATTCTTATCTTTTTTGCCCACCTCACGCAGCATCCAGCCTGTGGCTTTATGAATAAGGTCGTGTTTGCAGGGTAGTAACTTGATCGATATTTCCAGCGTATCAGCAAATTGGCCGTATTTGGTAAAAGTCCATGTGGAAACGATAGCAATACGCTGTTCCCAAAGGTTGTCGCTTTCGGCAAGACGATAGAGGATGCTTCGGTCGGTCTGTTCAAGCAGATGCCCGCCCACTATGTCGCGACATGAAAGATCCACCAAATCCCAATTATTGACTTTGCGGGCATTGTGCAGGTAAAAATCAAAAATAGACTGCCTTTTTGCCACATCTTTTGCTTTCTTGAACTGCCGGCAGAGCAGCAGCAATCCCGAAAGGCGAGCCTCGTGGTAGGGCGAATCAAGCAGAATTTGAATATCGGCAAATGGCAATTCAGGGCTGCGTTTCACAATATCGCGTACACGTGGTACAACAATTCCCAGCATCACATCGCCCTCAGCATACTCTCCTTTGCCGGTCTTGAAGAAACGCGACAAAAATTGCGCTTTTTCCTCATCGCGAATAGAAAGCAACTCTTCTATAAGAAATTGTGCCGACACTGGTTGCTGCTTAAAACTTTACTACTCTGGGTTCTTCCGAGAAACCGTAGAATGTAGCTGTAGCATTTTGCAAATAAAGCACTTGTGTGTTGCCGTCATCAACAGCATACATCCGTTTCAATGAGGGATACTGGTCGAGCACATAGCTCTTAGCCTCTATGCGCTCATCGGGAACTACGGTTGCCTCCACGCGTAGCCACGTGCCTTTGGATAAATTATAGGCACAAATTTCCACTTTTGGATTGGCCGCCATTTGCTTCGATACGTTTTTCCGTTTGCCTGTCTGGATATACAGTTTATCCTCAAAAATTACGGAGGTTCCGAATGGGCGCACGCGCGGCTGGCCGTTCTCTGCGGTGGCGAGATAATAGACGCCACACTCTTTTAGAAAGTCACATACTTCTTTCATAGCTTCCTGATTTTTAGATTGTTCATTTTGCGCCGACAAAGAGCCAATCATCAGCGCCATAAATAAGAAACATACTGTTTTTTTCATTTATCCTGCGATTAAAAAACTGTGGCAAAAATACGAAAAAAATACAATCTGCACACAGGCGAATCAATACAGGCTTTACCTGCTGTCTCGTCTCTTTCCTTTAGCTTCTGCCATTTTATAATATTTTTCAGCCTCATCGGGGTTGTGCATATCCGAATAAATTTCTGCCATCCGGAAATAGATACTGCCCAGCAAGTCGGAATCAAAAGCAAAAGTAGCTGCAGGCTTAAACCAGTCAAGCGCCTCATTCAATTGCCCATTTTTCAGATAAGCATTGGCAATAGTGTAAAGCAGTACGGCATTGGTTGGATAGAGTTCAGCTGCCTCCTCGGCACGCTCGGTAATGGCAGGGTAATCGCCGAGTCGCTCCAGCGCACTGAAATAGTCTTGCCAAAGGCTGTATTGAGTGTTATCAATGGCTAGCGCCTGCGCAAAAAAATCCTTAGCATTGCTATAGTCGGCTTGAAACAGGCAGAGGCTGCCTTGCGTAGCCGGTCCCTCCACGGCATTGCTGTTGGCTTCAGTAAGGGCAGCCGCTAATTGAGCTGTCCGCTGAATGTCTGCGGAATTTCTGCTTCTGATCGCTTGTGCCAGATAGGAGCGCAGCACCGGCAGCTTGGCCTCTTTTTCTAACTCTTTACTCTCAAAAGCCAGGAGATAGGACTTGAAACTCTGATCTGCATCGCCCTGCAAAAGCCAGTAGCTGGCTATAGAGAGGTTGGCTTGCGGGTGATTAGGCTCTATTTGCAGCACCTTTTCATAATAGGGCAATGCTTTGTCGGGGACATTGTTAGACATGTAGATATCACCTGCAGCTACATAAAAATCAAGATTGCCCGGATTCTCTTTAATCAACTTGTCGTATTCGCCTACTGCAGATTTTAAATCATTGAAATATAAATAAATGTTTCGCTTTGCCCGCGTCAGCTCTTCATTAGGTCCCACCAGCTTTTCCATGCGGTTATAAACCTTAATCACCTCCTGATATTTTCCCAGGTTAACGTAACAGTCGGAAAGATTGTAGAGAAAAACTTCATTCTTCGGTTCTAATTTGCAAACCTCTTCCCAGGCTTGGGCAGCGGCATTATAGTCGCCCAAATTCACCAGATTTTTGGCGCGTTCCGCCTTATACCACACATTATTTTTATCAATTTTTACTGCTTCGTCGAAATAATAGGCAGCCCCGGAATAATCTTTGACTTGCGCCCTGATTTTGCCAAGCATATATTGGGCGGCGCTGTTTTTCGCATTTTGAAACAGGACTTGCCTGAAAATGTGTTCGGCCGCCTGATAGCTATCTGTATAAAACTCTCGCAACCCATCGGCAAAAAGGGCGCTTTGAGCACGCATGGCCGGCGGTATATCCTCCGTTTTCCGCTGAACGGGTTCTTTTTTCTGCGCCCATAAAACCAATTGAGACACTATAAAAAGCAGTCCGATGTAATATTTTACTTTATTCATTATCTACAGTTTTCTATTTAATACCACTGCTGCCAAAGCCTTTCTCGCCGCGTACACTCTCCGATAGTTGCTCTACAAGCTGCCATGTTACGGTTTCATGCCGGGCAACTACCATTTGGGCAATGCGTTCGCCGTGTCTGATTTCAAATGCATCGTTAGAAAGATTTATCAAAATTACCTTAATTTCCCCTCTGTAATCGGCGTCTATTGTGCCGGGCGTATTGAGAATGGTAATACCGTTTTTGGCAGCCAGTCCGCTGCGTGGCCGCACCTGCGCTTCGTAGCCAGCCGGCAGCTCAATAAAGAGACCTGTAGGCACCAGTGCCCGCTCTAACGGCTTTAGTATGATAGATTCTTCCAGATTAGCGCGTAAATCCATGCCTGCAGAAAATAGGGTGGCATAGGCAGGCAATTCATTGGTGGAACGGTTTACAATCGAACAGTAAATAGGATTACTCATTTTCAATAGATTTATTTTTAGGAGTGCAAAAATACAACTTTTTTAAACAGATGCATTTTTTGCATAACATGGATTTTTTTCTTACTTTTGCCTTTTTATTTGTAGAATAGTAATTATGGCAGCGACAACCGAAAATTGGGGAAGTAAAATCGGTATAGTACTTGCTATGGCGGGCAATGCGGTGGGATTTGGCAATTTTTTGCGTTTTCCCGTTCAGGCTATTGAGAATGGTGGAGGCGCGTTTATCATTCCCTATATCATTTGCTTTTTGCTGTTAGGCATTCCCCTGATGCTTATTGAGTGGACTATAGGACGTTTTTCGGGACAATATGGCGACCATTCTCCCCCCTTTATCATGGGCAGAATAGGCAAAAACAGGAAAATCTGGCAATATTGCGGCGTCTTCGGCATTTTTTCTACTATTGCTATCGCTTCCTATTATTGTTATCTCGAAAGCTGGACAATGAGTTATCTATACCACTCTGTTGCAGGTACTTTTCAAAACATGTCGCAAAGCGATTTAGGTGTATTTTTCAACAGCTATCACAATAATAACAGTTCGCACAGCGGCATCCCCTACGAAAATATTGTTGCTTTTGTACTCTGCCTTGCTCTTAATGTGTGGATACTCAGTCGCGGACTTAAAGGAGGCATAGAAAAAGTGGCTACTTGGGGCGTGCCGCTGCTTATTATGCTGGGTGTTTTCCTTGCCGTTAGAGGCGTTATGATAAAGCCGGGTGAAAATGATGCTGTGGCTTCCGGAGTTTCAGGATTGAGTTTTCTCTGGACGCCGCAATACACTTCGCTTTTAGACCCCAAAGTGTGGCTGGCGGCAGCCGGACAGATTTTTTTCACGCTTTCGGTGGGGATGGGCTGTATTCAATGTTATGCCTCTTACATGAAAAGAGATGAGGATATTGTGTTAGGCGCACTCTCCACAAGTTTTGTGAATGAATTTGTAGAGATTGTTTTGGGCGGCACTATTTTGCTCTCTATCTCTGTAGGCTTTTTCGGATTGGATTCCGTTCGTGCTATGGTATCCAATGAAGGAGGATTCGGGATTGCTTTTCAAACCATGCCCTTTCTTTTTGCCAGGTGGGGCCCTTTTATGGGAATGCTTTGCGGGGTGGCATTTTTCGGACTGCTTTTTATTGCCGGCATTACCTCTTCACTGGCTATGGGCATGCCTACTATTGCATTTTTGAAAGACGAATTTAATCTTAGCCGCAAAAAAGCTGCTCTTGTGCTGGGAATCATACTGTTGCTATGGGGATTGCCTACCGTAGTTTTCTATTCCAAAGGAGTTTT
>JAISAD010000099.1 GCA_031266895.1 Bacteroidales bacterium | reverse complement strand
AATCAAAATCACAATTTAAGTTCCAAATTTTAAATTTTGATTAAACTCTTCTGTGTTTTGGAGGACGGCATCCGTTGTGAGGAAGCGGAGTAACGTCAACGATTTCTGTTACTTCTATTCCTGCTGCATGGATAGTACGGATAGCAGACTCACGTCCGTTGCCCGGTCCTTTTACATATACTTTCACTTTTCTAAGGCCTAAGTCAAATGCTACTTTTGCACAATCGGATGCTGCCATCTGAGCTGCATAGGGAGTATTTTTCTTAGAGCTTCTGAAACCCATTTTCCCTGCTGACGACCAACTGATAACCTGGCCGTCGCTGTTTGTAAGCGAGATAATAATATTGTTGAAAGAAGAATGCACATGAGCTTGCCCGATTGCATCCACTTTAACATTTCTTTTTTTCGCTGCGACTGTCTTTTTTGCCATATCAAATTAATTATTTTGTAGCTTTTTTCTTGTTAGCAACAGTTTTCTTTCTACCCTTACGTGTGCGGGCATTATTCTTAGTACTCTGGCCTCTCAACGGTAAACCGATACGGTGGCGGATACCTCTGTAACAACCTATATCCATCAATCGCTTGATGTTCAGTTGTACTTCCGAGCGCAGGTCTCCTTCTACCTTGTACGAAGTTGCAATGATTTCACGCACTGCTCCGGCCTGGTCATCGCTCCAGTCCTTAACTTTGATATCTCTATCAATTCCTGCCTCAGCAAGGATTTTGTTAGCAGAGCTTCGTCCGATACCATAAATGTATGTCAAGGCTATTTCGCCTCTCTTATTTTGTGGTAAATCGACACCAACTATTCTTATTGCCATATATTTTATAGATTAATTTGCAAAATTAATAAATTATCCCTGACGTTGTTTGAACTTAGGATTTTTTTTGTTAATCACGTATAAGCGTCCTTTTCTCCTGACAATCTTGCAGTCAGCAGTGCGCTTTTTAATTGATGCTCTTACTTTCATATCTTTGTTATTTTTTATTTGTATCTGAATGAAATCCGTCCTTTTGTCAAATCATAAGGAGACATCTCTACACGTACCTTATCTCCCGGAAGTATCTTAATGTAATGCATACGCATCTTCCCTGAGATATGCGCTGTAATCTCGTGGCCGTTTTCAAGTTCGACACGAAACATCGCATTCGATAGTGCTTCAACTATTACTCCGTCTTGTTCTATTGCTGCCTGTTTAGCCATAAATATTTATAAGGTTTTAAATTGCGTCATTTCCTAAAACAGCTTCTACAAATTCAAATGTTGATAAAATATCCGCTTTTCCCCGGCAGATAGCCACCGTATGTTCGAAGTGAGCCGAAGGTTTACGGTCACGGGTTCTTACAGTCCAGCCATCGCTTTCGAAAACGACATTTTTGCTTCCCATATTGATCATCGGCTCTATAGCTATACACATCCCTTTTTTCAATAAGGATCCTGTGCCTCGTTTGCCATAGTTAGGTACTTCAGGATCTTCGTGCATCTTACGGCCTATTCCATGCCCTACCAGTTCGCGGACGACCGAGTAGCCATGCTTTTCGCAATATGTTTGCACTGCGTCACCTATATCCCCTACCCGACTGCCTTCTACAGCTTTTTCAATACCGAGATAAAGCGCCTCTTTAGTTGTTCTTAACAAGGCTTTCACATCTTCGGCTACTTCTCCTACGCAAAATGTATAGGCCGAATCGCCGCAAAATCCGTTTTTCTCGGTACCGCAATCAACAGAAATAATATCCCCTTCCTGTAATACATATCCGGAAGGGAAACCGTGAACAACATTTTCGTTTACCGATATACACAATGAATAAGGAAAGCCATTATATCCCAGAAAAGAAGGGATGGCCCCATGATCGCGTATGAATTCTTCGGCAATTTTATCCAGAGATAAAGTTGTTATTCCCGGTTTGATATGCTTAGCCAGCTCGCCCTGTGTCATTCCCACCAGGCGATTGGCCTCACGCATCAATTCGATTTCTTCGTCTGTTTTCAGAAATATCATTTATCGCCTCCTTAATATGCTGCAATTGAACCTGAACGTCCTTTGATCCTACCGGATTTCAGCAAGCCGTCGTAATGTCTCATCAACAAGTGGCTTTCAATCTGCTGCAATGTATCCAATACAACCCCCACAAGGATGAGCAGGGACGTTCCTCCAAAGAACTGGGAAAACTCACGGCTTACTCCAAAAATACTTGCAAATGCAGGCAAAATAGCAACCAAAGCCAGGAACAATGAACCCGGTAATGTAATACGGGACATGATCGAGTCTATATAGTCTGCTGTTTTTTTGCCCGGTTTGATACCCGGAATAAAACCATTGTTACGTTTCAGTTCATCAGCCATTTGCACAGGATTTATAGTCACTGCCGTATAAAACCAGGTGAAAGCTATGATAAGTACAGCCAGCACAATGTTATATGTTACGCTGGTATTGTCGGTAAAAGACCCCAGAATTCCGCTCTTATCGGTAGAAAATCCTGCGAACATAACCGGAACCATCATTATTGCCTGGGCAAAGATGATAGGCATAACGTTAGCCGCATTCACCTTCAACGGAATATACTGGCGCGCTCCACCATATTGCTTGTTACCCACAACCCTTTTAGCATACTGAACCGGTATTCTGCGCGTACCCTGCACCAGCATGATTGCTCCGCAGATAACCAATAACAGGAATACTATTTCGACAAGGAACATTACCAAACCTCCT
>JAISAD010000087.1 GCA_031266895.1 Bacteroidales bacterium | reverse complement strand
GCCACCAAAAATTACCACATATCCCCTTTTAAGATATTTATCTGCATTTTTAAAAAAGGCCTTTTCACTTAACCCCTCAATAGCAAGCGCCGAAAGCACTTTGGCTTTTACATTCATCTCTTCGAGCAAGGTTTGCAGCGCCATTGCATTGATTACGGTGGCGAGCATGCCCATATAATCTCCCTGTCGGCGGTCAAAGCCCTTGCCTGCGCCATGCACCCCGCGAAAGATATTGCCGCCGCCAATCACCACGCCCACCTCTACATCAGATGCAACCGCCTCTTTAATTTCGGAGGCAAAATGGCGCACTGCATCATAATCAAGGCTGTAGCCATCAACACCTGCCAGCGATTCCCCGCTGAGTTTTAACAAGATACGATTATATTTCATATTTACAACTTGGCGCAAAAATACAAAAATATTGTGAAACAAAACACACTATCTCAACTTTCCTGCAACTCCTCCAAATTCATACGCGCCTGCATCGGGAGATGCATCACGGGGATTACCGGCATAGTCGGTAGAGATTCCCAAACCTGCCTTGCCGAAATTGATTGCCGGTGAGCCCTGCCGCAGCAAAAAGTTCCATTCATCAATATCAGTAAACAAGGGATCTTTATTGAAGATGCAATTCACCAAATTGGCATCACCGGTCAATTCGGAACGCAGCAAGCAATTTTCAAACCGATAGTTAAGCGGCGAAACAGTACCCTCGCCCGCACTTTTTGTCAACTGAGTGCTTGCTGAACCATAAATAATTGAATTATTGAAATTTATATTGGCATCGCCCTCATATTGCGTATAAAGAAGTGCTCCATCTTTTACGGAAGGCTCTATGTAATAATTTTGCAACAGCAGTGCCGCCGCTCCCTTCGTGTTGACATAGTTGCCGATGGTAACGTGATTGGCTGTAACATCGCCGATTTGTACCGACATGGTATTTTGCAGTTCACTGTTGGCAATGATGCTGTTTTCGATATACACCTCTGCATTGCGTATCTGAATACCTTGAAAATAGCTCTGTTTGATGAGGCAATTGCGAATAAAAACTTTGCCGCTTTCACGCTGTTCAAGCGACTGTATGTCTATGCCCACCTCAGCATTGGCAATAATGGCATGGTTAATTTCCGAGTTTTGCGAACTTTCCATAATCCAGATTCTGCTCCATTGACCTGCTTTTTTGTCCATAGTGGGATCATTAAGGCGGTCGCCCCTGAAAAGCACCGGATTGGCAGCCGTGCCGTTTACCTGCAATCTGCCGAAACGATATACCCATAAGCCGCTGTTTTTGTGAAAGTAAATTTTTGCTCCCTCATCAATAATCAGTGTGCCCAGCGAATCGATAGCCGCGAAGCCATACACCACCCAAGGCTTGTCGCTGGTAAAGTGCATGGTCTGGTGTGCCCCCGCTACTCGCTTGAAAGGTACGATTCCCTGACTGTCGGCAACTATAAAATGAGCATCCTGTCCGTAAGCTACCAGATCCACATCCTGCTCTACACGACCGCTGCGAAAGATAATTGAGTCGGTAACCAAAAAGGGGGTATTAACTTGACCGGGATTAATGGTAACTTTCACAAAGACAAAAATACTGTCTTTAGGCGCTATCTCTATGCCTTTAAAGTCAATGCCTGCACGACCATCTACATTTATACTATAGTAGGAGGTGCTGCCGCTTGCCAGATGGATATCAACTTTCATTGGAAAATTGTGCCCGTTTTTTACCGTAAAACGCTTTGTCATAGAACCCAGCGTAGTAAAAACGGTGTCAAAACTTACAGTGGAGGACGAAAAGACTAACCTGGCGTTTTCATCAACCGGCTTGCGGCACGAATTTGACAAATTGCTGACAATAAAAAGTATGAATATAAGATAAATTGCAAAGCGTTTCATAAATCAGGATTACATTAAAAAGGGATAACGCACTTTTTCCAAAAATAGTGCATGAGCCGGCACAGACTCGCCTGCCTTGCACCTATCCTTCTGATGTATAATATCTCTAAATTGCTCAAGGCTGTATTTACCCTTACCCACATTAAGCAATGTTCCTACTATGGCACGCACCATATTACGCAAAAAACGGTTGGCAGTAATTTCAAAAACAAGCTGACTGCTTTCGTAAAGCCAGTGCGCCTTTTTCACTTCACATAAATTGTTTGCAACCTGGGTATGCAATTTTGAGAAACTTGTGAAATCTTTTGCTTCAAGCAAACAGTATGCCGCTTCATTCATTTTCTCTACATCCAAACGAAAATATACCGGCAATGCAAAGCCAGAAGAAAAGGGCTCTTTTTTCAGATTGAGGTAGTAGCGGTAGGTGCGGTCGAGAACATCGAAGCGGGCGTGCAATTGCGGTGTTACCGAAAAAATGTTATAAATGGCAACCTCTGCCGGAAGAAAACGGTTGAGCTTATAGGCGAGTTGCCGGCAATCTTCCTCGCTGAACTGCTGTTCCATATCAAAATGAGCATAAAACTGACGGGCGTGCACTCCGGCATCGGTACGTCCGCAACCGGTCAGGCTCACCGGTTCGCGCAACAGTCGCGACATTCCCTTTTGCAATACCTCCTGCACCGTAATATCATTCGGTTGGATTTGCCACCCGTAAAAAGGCGTTCCGTCAAAAGCCAATTCGATAAAGTAACGCATAAAAAATTCTATTCATCCAGCCGATAGCTGTTCCACTGTATTTCCTTGCCGTTTTTATATTGCGTGGTAAGTAGTAGCGCCCCGTTTTCGCCATATTTGTACCACATTCCGTTGCGTGCGCCCGTAATATAACGACCTGTACTTCTGGTATTTCCATTTTCCCAAAAGTCAATATACTTACCATTGGGAACACCCTGCTCGTACTCTATTTCCGATGCCGGCGTGCCGGCAGGATACCATGTGCGCCACACGCCCTGCCTTATGCCGTCAAAGTAGCTGCCCTCCTCCTTAAATCCGCCATTGCGATATTGCCAAACTCCCTCCTCGCTGCCTTCCACAAACTCACCTTTTGAAATGGGATTCCCAGCTTCGTCATACTCCACAAACAGGCCGTTAAGTTCGCCCGCCTCCCAATTTTCAATCATAAGCGTATCGCCGGCAGGATAAAACCACAGCCATTCTCCATCTTTCTGCCCTGTAGCATTATAGCTGCCTGTAATTTCAATGGTTTTATCGGAAAAATAGAAACGCCAATCATTAATCTGGGTCGAGTTTTTGTAGTAGCCCATTGAGCGCAACTCGCCTGTGGGATAATATTCTTTCCAAAGTCCCTGTCGCCTGCCATTCAGGTCGGTAATGCCCTCGTAGCGCAGCACGCCGTTTTCAAAAATATAGCCCTTAATCACATTGCCGGCGGTGTCGTACTCGCGCCTGATACCCTCCGGCATTCCCTTGTAATAAGTTACAGTAATAGCCGGCTGGCCATTGGGATGGTAGTTGGTTTTGGTTTCCAGCCGTTTTGTTTCGGGAGCATCTTCAATCAGGCGGTCGTTTTCATATTTTTCCACCAGCAAAAACTGTCCGGTGGTATCATAGTGTTTAAAAAATCCATGCCTCTTATCGTTCAGGAAAGCTCCTTCCATTTGTAAATTGCCATTGTCCCAGAAAAACTTCCAGCTGCCCTGTTTCAAGCCGCTGTTGTCGGTACGATTAATAAACTCCCTGCGCAGCAGCACGCCATGATAGTACTGTGCCACACCGACTACAGTACCCAACGCATTAAACTCCTTTTCCAGGCCGTGCGGTTTTCCGTCTTCGCAAGGGGTAGTTTTTTTGAGCCAGCCCGACAGATTATAAATATTTACATTTCCCTCCAGCGAGTCATTTTTCCAGTTTTCTACAATGTATTCATCAGCAAAGTACTGAATGCGCTCCCCATATTTTTTGCCCTTGCTATAATGAATTTCCAACGTTTTTTTGCCTTCATTATCGTAGAAAATCCATAAGCTGTCTAAAAGAAAATTTTTGCGATTGCCTTCCGAAACCAGTATCCCCCTGTCATTGTACGACTTCCACCAGCCATCCGGTTTGCCATTTATCAAATAGCCCTCGCTTGATTTTTGACCGTTAGCATGATAGAAGACCCGATAACTGTTAGAATCGGGATTTTGAGCGATAACCGAATAAAACGCCACCCAAAAGAACAGGCCGGCGATAACTTTTCCAAGCATAGTCATAAAACTGTTTACGACGGCAAAGATACGGCAAAAATTTGGAATTATTTTGAAGTATCCGTAAAAAGGCAAACAATAAAAGGCCTATTTGTTCGTTATGTGTGGATTATGCTGCTTTGCTTAATTTTAACTTATTGATTAGTATCGAATAATGAAAAAACTGTTTATCACTTTTTTCTCCATTTTTATAGGGTTCTGCGCCTGTGGGCAGCGTCATGAGATTGGAGCTTTGGTTGGCACATCGTTTTACATGGGCGATCTGAACCCCAAAACGCTCTTTGCACAGCCCCAATTAGCCGGCGGAGTGCTTTATCGCTTCAACATTTCGCCCCGCTGGGCATTCAAGGCTAACCTGCTTTTTGCCAAAGTACAGGCCAGCGACTATAAAAACAATAAGCAGTACGAACGCAATCTCAGTTTCAAATCGCCCATTACGGAAATATCGGCACAGGTGGAGTTCAACTTTTTTAAGCTCTATAATTCAGCCGGCAATAACCGGTTTTCGCCCTACCTGTTTTTGGGGCTGTCGCTCTTTTCATTTAACCCGCAAGCCGACTATAACGGCATTACTTATGAGTTGAACCATTTGGGAACAGAGGGACAGGGAATGCCGGGAGAAAAGGATTACTACCCGCTGGTCAATGTGGCTATTCCTTTTGGATTGGGGTTTAAGGTAAATATCGGAAGATACATCTCCTGCGGGGCAGAATGGGGCATGCGCTGTACATTTACTGATTATTTAGACGATGTAAGCACTCGCTACTACGACCAATACCTGCTCGCTTCCAGTCGCGGAAATGCGGTGGCTGCACTGTCTGACCGTTCCAATATACTGCACGAGGCCGGCACGCAACGCGGCAACAGCAAAACCAAGGACTGGTACTCCTTTGCCGGCGCTTATATTACATTTAAGATAGGCAACGATAGCCACAAATGTGAAATCAGAAACCACTATTCGCTTCGGAAACGCATCGGAAGAAAAGCGAGATAATAAATATGAATGGAATGAAAGACAATATCAATCCCAACAATCTCCCCCGGCATATCGCCATTATCATGGATGGAAATGGCAGGTGGGCACGACAGCATGGGCAGGAGCGCATCTACGGCCATCAGCATGGTGTAGAATCGGTGCGTAGCGTTATTGAAGGCTGTGGCGAAATCGGCATTAAATACCTGACTCTCTATGCTTTTTCTACTGAAAATTGGAATCGTCCCAAAGAGGAGGTAGATGCCTTGATGACTCTGTTAGTAAAATCCATACACAACGAACTGGAGGGGCTGATGAAAAACCGCGTGCGCCTGCAAGCTATCGGAAACCTGCAATCGCTGCCTGCAGAGTGCCAACAGGAACTGCAGGCTGCCATTGACGCCACTGCACCCAATAACGGCCTTACCACAGTGCTCGCTCTGAGTTACAGTGCCCGCTGGGAACTGACCGAAATGGCACGCAAGGCAGCGCTTTTAGCATCCGGTCGGCAATTGCAGCCCGAAAATATTACCGCCGAAACGGTAGCTTCGCTGCTTGCCACGGCCAATATGCCCGATCCTGATATTCTTATCCGCACCGGTGGCGAATGCCGCGTGAGCAATTTCCTGCTTTGGCAAATTGCTTACACCGAACTCTTTTTCCCCAATCTTATGTGGCCCGACTTCCGCAAGGAGAACCTGTGGCAAATTATTCTCGACTATCAGTCGCGCGAACGCCGCTTCGGAAAAATCGGAGAACATGCACCCCAATGATTTTTTTACTATTTTTGCAAGCTAATTTAAAAAATGCTAATGCCAATAAAAAACAGATATAAATTTTTGCTGACGATTTTAATAATACTCTGTGGTATTAGCAGTTATTCTCAAATTATATTGGATGGGACCGAGCAAAACAGCACGCCGGAATTAGATTACGGCACTCCTAAAGTTTACGAAGTGGGCGGCATTACTTCATCGGGAAACGCCCATTTTGACCCCAGAATGATTAATTTTTATGTGGGCGACCGTATCGAAGTGCCGGGAGAGAGGATTACAAGTTCCGTGAAGCGATTGTGGAATACCGGCCTTTTTGAAGAGATAAATATCAGCATCAGCAACATTGCAGGCGATAAAATCTTTTTCGATATCTATCTGATGGAACGCTCGCGACTCTCCGCTTTCGGATTTACCGGCGCACGGCGCAACGAAGAAAACGAAATCAGGGAAAAGCTGAAAATTACACAGGGAAATATCGTAAACGACAATATGAAAGTTACCTGCAGTAACCTCATTAAGCAATATTATATAGAAAAAGGCTTTTATTTCTGCGATGTTACGGTAACAGAAAACAAAGACCCCAAAATTGTTAATGCCGTTATGCTGATTTTTAATATCCAAAAGCAGAAAAAGGCTAAAATCGAAAAAATTACGGTTACCGGAAACAAGCAGGTGTTTCAAGGGCAACTGGTCAAGGCAATGAAAGGCACGAAAGAGAAATTTCTCTTTATGCCGTTCAGCAAGCTGGACACCGCCGTATCCTATCTGGCCAGGCACCGCGACTATTACAAGTCAAAAGACCTGTTAGACCATGTGAGCGACTATTTTTCGGAACGGGTAAAACTGCGCATTTTCAAAGCCTCCAAGTTCAACAGGCAATCCTACGAAGACGATAAGGTGAATCTTATTGAGAAGTATAATGAACTGGGATTCAGAGATGCCTACATTAAGAGAGACACTTTTTACCGTGCGGGCAACAACATTAGGATAGACATTGAAGTAAACGAAGGCAAAAAATACTACTTCCGCAATGTTGAGTTTGTAGGCAACACCAAGTATCCGTCGGATCTGTTGAAGCAGCTGCTCAACATCCACAAGGGCGATATCTATAATCTGGCGCAGCTGAACGAAAACCTGTCGATGAACCGAAACGGTACCGACATCAGTTCACTTTATATGAACGACGGTTATCTTTTCTTCTATGCCAATCCTGTAGAAGTGCTGATTGAACAGGACTCCATTGATATTGAGGTGCGCATTCGCGAGGGCAAACAGGCCACCTACAACAAGATTTACGTTACCGGCAATACGAAAACCAACGACAATGTGATTTTAAGGGAAGTAACCACCATTCCCGGGCAGCTGTTCAACCGTGCCGACATTATCCGCACGCAGCAGGTGCTGCTTTCGCTGGGCTATTTCAATCAGGAAAAGATGAATGTAATTCCCAAGCCCAACGAGGCCGATGGAACAGTGGATATTGAGTATGTGGTAGAAGAGGCCTCTTCCGACCAGTTGGAACTCTCTGCAGGCTGGGGCGGCGGAACCCAAAGCTTTCTTATCTCGGCCGGCATCACTTTCAACAATTTCTCTTTCAAGAAATTCTTTAAAAAAGAGGCATGGACTCCTATTCCGTCCGGAGATGGACAGCGCCTTTCCCTGCGCGGTTCTGTTAATGGCTACTCCTATCAATATTACATGCTCTCATTTACCGAGCCGTGGCTGGGCGGCAAAAAGCCCAACTCGCTGACGGCGGCTATCTACTATCAGCAGTATCAGCCATGGAAAAAGAAGATAGATCCAACGGAGTATTACCACATGCGAATCTTTGGCGCTTCCATCGGCTTTGCCAAAAAGCTGAAGTGGCCTGACGACTATTTCCAAATGATGCACACTATCCAATACCAGTATTATGACATTTATAAATATACCCTGTTGCCTGCTTTCAGTGAAGGCTATTCCAACAATTTAAGCTACACTTTTACCCTGTCGCGCAATTCGGTGGATGCGCCGATCTATCCGCGTTCAGGTTCCGATATTATGTTTTCGGCACAGTTTACCCCACCCTATTCGCTTTTCAGTTCCAGAAACTACAGCGAGATGACTGCACAGGAAAAGTACAAGTTTCTGGAGTTTCACAAATGGAAATTCAACATTTCGTGGTTTACCAAAATTGTGGACAACCTGGTGCTTAACATTCGCATGAAAACCGGTTTTATGGGACGCTATAACGCTAAAACCGACTATTCGCCCTTTGAGCGCTTCTATCTGGGCGGAGACGGGCTCTCTACCATGAGCGGCTACGATGGCCGCGAAGTAATCGGGATGCGCGGCTATGAAGACGGGGCGGTGTCGCCCGATGCCGGCGGCATTATCTATCACAAATTTACCGCAGAATTGCGCTACCCCATAACCCTCAACCCAAGCGCCACCATCTTTGTTCTGGGCTTTGCAGAGGTTGGCAGGGCGTGGGGTTCCTACCGGGAATACAATCCGTTCAATCTCTACAAGTCAGCCGGTCTTGGGGTAAGGCTCTACCTGCCCATGTTTGGCCTGCTGGGCTTCGACTGGGGCTACGGATTTGATGAATTGCCGAACAAAGGCGGCAAAAAAGGAATGTTCCACATCTCCATTAATCAGTCTATCGATTAAACAGCATCCGCACACGATTTTCGCAGAAATCAGGATTTTTAGAAAAAAAAAAAAAGCTATTTTATGTTAATCACATGTTAATATTAATGATTCATTATTAATTACAGGGAATTTATTGCCCTGAAACATAATTCATTACGAAACAGTGAAACAAAATAATAAAAATCATAATACTTCATAGAGTTTTTTTTGTACTTTTGACCCCTTAAAATATTAATATGTT
>JAISAD010000186.1 GCA_031266895.1 Bacteroidales bacterium | reverse complement strand
AGGTTGCAAGAATAAAAGATTTTTCTTTATTAGCGGCTATGAAAATAGTGAATTAATTGAGTAAAACGCAGATATTGTGGTTAAAATGATTGAACAAACAGATGTGTATAAAAAAGCTCAACCTACTCTTACTCATGATGAACTCAAAAACTGGATAAGAAAGCCTATTACACAATATTTTATAGATTCTGGCGTTCTGTAGTTCTAAATTAATTATAAGGCAATTATGAATACTTGCAAAGTTTATTTTGACAATTCTGTGTATGTAATAACGGGAATAGTGCTGTGCCTTGCAGCAGCATTATTCTGCTTTCTATTGTATAGTAAGGTTCTGGAAAAGTATGGTTTTATTATTACTTTGTCTGCAGCTATTTTTACAACAGGAATTTTTCTTGTCGTTTTGCTGTATGCTCCTAAGTATTACACTATCACATCCGAGCAAATCATTATCGGCAAGGTGTATGGCACTATTAAAATCAACAGAGCAGACGTGGAAGCTGTTGAGCCGGTAACCGATAAGGATTTAAGTAGCTGCATTCGTAAAATTGCTTCTGGTGGCCTGTTTGGCTATATCGGGAAATTCTATTCCCCAAAATTAGGCGATTTTTACATGTATGCCGGCACTATGAAAGCTCCAAAACTGTGGTCCATAAAACTTAAAAGCGGCAAACGGTATGTGATTTCGCCCAATTGTTCACAAATTGGCTCGAATAGCAATCAGTGTTCATTCGTGGAATTTGTGGATAATATTTGGAATTGAACATTCCAAATAAAAATTCGTATTTTTGCAGAAGTTTTGTATTTTTATAGACTATAAGGAAATTCATTCAAAACATCTGTAAATATGGAAAAAATAAAGATTGGAATTAATGGTTTCGGGCGCATTGGGCGCTTGGTTTTTAGAGCTGCTCTGGAAAGAGAAAATCTTGAAGTTGTGGCTATTAATGATTTGCTGGACGTGAATTATATGGCTTATATGTTGAAATATGACACGGTTCATGGTCGTTTTAAGGGAGAAGTTACTGTTGATGGTCAAAAATTGATAGTAAATGGCAAAGCTATTCGCATTACCGCCGAAAAAGAGCCTGCTAATCTGAAGTGGAATGAGGTGGGTGCAGATTACATAGTGGAATCTACCGGCCGGTTTCTTACCCAGGAGACCGCCTCCGGACACTTGCAAGCCGGAGCTAAAAGAGTGGTAATATCGGCACCGGCTAAAGACGACATCCCAATGTTTGTTATGGGTGTAAACCACAAAACTTACACCGGTCAGCCTGTTATCTCTAATGCTTCCTGCACCACCAACTGCTTAGCTCCGCTCACTAAGGTAATTAACGACAATTTCGGCATCGTGGAGGGGCTAATGACTACCGTACATGCCACTACCGCTACTCAAAAAACGGTGGACAGTCCATCAGCTAAAGACTGGCGCAGCGGACGGGCGGTAGCCGGCAACATTATTCCCGCCTCTACAGGTGCTGCCAAGGCAGTAACCAAAGTGATACCCGAACTCAAAGGTCGCCTTACAGGCATGTCGTTTCGCGTGCCCACCCTTGATGTGTCGGTTATAGATCTCACTTGTCGCCTTGAAAAGCCAACCACTTACGAAGCAATTAAAACTGCTGTGAAAAAGGCTTCCGAAAACGAAATGAAAGGTATTTTGGCCTACACCGAAGATGAAGTGGTTTCTTCCGATTTTATTGGCAATACCAACGCCTCTATTTTCGATGCCAAAGCCGGTATTATGTTGAACGAGACATTTGTAAAGCTCATTTCATGGTACGATAACGAAATGGGATACTCTAACAAGCTGCTTGATTTAGTGGAATATACGGCAACTGTGAAGTAATGAATGGAACGCGAAACTTTTTTTTGCGAAATTCTGTTGCCACTGCCCTTACCCGGCACTTTTACCTATAAAATTCCTTGTGAATGGAATCATAAATTGCAGTTCGGGGTAAGGGTTGTAGTGCCTTTCGGCAGAAGCAAACTCTATTCCGGCCTCGTAATCCGTGTACATCAAACGCCTCCCAGGCAATTGGTTGTGAAGTATATAGTTGATATAATTGATGAATATCCTGTTATATCAGAACAGCAATTTCAGCTATGGGAATGGATGTCACAATATTATCTCTGTCATCTCGGCGAGGTAATGGCTGCCGCTCTGCCTTCTGCCTTGAAATTAGCCGGCGAAACTAAGGTGATGCTAAACCCCGCTTTCGATGGCGACATTACCAGTTTGACCGAAAAAGAGGTGAAAGTAGCCGAAATTCTTTCGTATCGCACTGCCATGCTCATAGCAGAAGTGGCGAAAGCAATTGATATACAAAAAATTATACCCATTATCAAATCATTGGTAGAGAAAGAAATTGTGCTTGCCGATGAGGAAATTAAAGACCCTTACAAACCCAAAACAGAAAGCTGGCTAACCTTAAACAGGCTTTATGCCGATGATGAACAGGCGCTTTATACGCTTATAGATCAATTGAATAACAATAAACGTACTGAAAAGCAGGCTGATACGCTGCTCCAATTTTTAATGATCGCAAAAAAAGCCTGTTCAGATAACAAAGAGGCGGCTTCCTATAAGGTAAAAAAGAGCGATTTGATGAAAGCGGGCAAAATATCGGATTCGAGGATTAAAAGGCTGGTAGATAAACAAATATTAGTTCCCGAACAGCAAATTATCAGTCGGCTTGCTGCCTATACTTCCGAACACAATGCTTCCGAAATTACACTTTCATCGCCACAGCAAAAGGCGATGGATCAAATCGAAAAGCAGTTAGAAGCCAAAAATTGCGTGCTGCTGCACGGTGTTACCGGAAGCGGCAAAACGGAAATTTATATCAAATTGATAAACAAGGCATTAGAAGACGGAAAACAGGTACTGTACCTGCTTCCGGAAATTGCCTTAACTACACAGATTGTGAACCGGTTACGCTACTATTTTGGTGATAAGGCAGGTGTTTATCATTCGCGGTTTAATGAGTATGAGCGGGTTGAAATATGGAACAGGGTGCTGAATCCTGACCTTTTCGACCGGCATGCCAACAAATATCAGCTCATTTTGGGAGCACGCTCAGCTCTGCTGCTGCCCTATCACAATTTAGGATTAATTATTGTGGATGAAGAGCACGACAGTTCGTATAAGCAAACTGATCCTGCCCCACGCTATCATGCTCGCGACTGCGCTGTAATGCTGGCACAAATACATCAGGCTAAAATAGTTATGGGGACGGCTACTCCCTCTCTGGAGACTTACTATAATGTAGAGCGAGGCAAATATGGCTTAGCTACACTTACGCAACGCTATGCCGCCTGCCAAATGCCGGAAATATGGGTGGTAAACATTGTAGAGAGCTTGAAACAGAAGGCTATGGATGAATATCTGTCACAATTTCTTATTGATCACATTGCAGCAGCGCTGGCACGTAAGGAGCAGGTAATTTTGTTTCAAAACCGTCGAGGCTATTCATTGCGGCTTTTCTGTCATTCGTGCCACGAAATGCCCACCTGCATCCATTGCGATGTAACGCTTACCTACCACAAGAGCAGTAATCTGCTCAAATGCCATTACTGCGGTTATGCCATTGCTATGCCGCGCGAATGTCCTGTCTGCCACAGCCACGATATTGAAATGAAGGGTTTTGGCACGGAAAAGGTAGAGCAAAAGTTATCCGAATTGTTTCCCCAGGCAGTTATCGCCCGTATGGACTTAGATTCTACGCGCTCTAAAACTGCCTATCAAAATTTAATACAGGATTTTGAGACACACAAAACAGACATTCTTGCAGGTACGCAAATGGTTACCAAAGGCCTGGATTTCGATCGCGTGAGTGTGGTCGGTATCCTTAATGCCGACAATTTACTATCCTATCCCGATTTTCGGGCATTCGAACGTGCCTATCAAGTCATGGCACAGGTGAGCGGGCGTGCCGGTCGAAAAGAGGTGCCCGGCAAAGTCATTATACAAACCTATCGTCCTGAACACGAGGTGCTTCAATATGTAGTAGCACATGACTTTCTGGCCATGTATCGTCATCAGATTCGAGAACGCGAACAGTTGCACTATCCGCCGTTCCGCTGCTTAATACGCCTTA
>JAISAD010000172.1 GCA_031266895.1 Bacteroidales bacterium | reverse complement strand
CTTTAGCCAGAGCCTTATCAAACACTACCTCTTGCACCACAGCGCCATCATTACGCTCTATGGTAATGGTAAGGTCAATTTTACCTCTTTCTAACTCATTTGAAATGAGCGTTTTAATTTCATTTTCTTTCTCTTTAAAAAGGGCGGGAATACGGCTAAGCATATCCAATTGCTTACTGTTCAACGAACGCAACTCAATCACGATTGTGCGTCCCTGAACAGTTACTACACTCTTTCCGAAACCGGTCATTGATTTTATCATAGATTTACTTTAAGCAGTTAAATTAGAAATTGTGCATTCGAGACTGTCTTAAAAATTGTGCGCTCAACTTACTGCAAGATATTCAAGGCTTTCACAAAAGAGCAAAATGTTAAACATCAGATATTATTTCCTTGTGGCCTTACTGTAAATTTTACTTTTAAAAACAATCTCTTTAATTATGCAAAAATACGGAAAAATATTCAATTTTAAGTTTGCAGATAAATTCCTGTATATTATACGCCTGATTATTGTGTTCAAGGGAGGGGCAGTAGATTAAAAATAATTTGCATACTTTGCGATTCCGGCTGGGATCGAACCAGCAACCTACTGCTTAGAAGGCAGTTGCTCTATCCATTGAGCTACGGAACCATGCATTTTGTCGGGATAGCAAGATTCGAACTTGCGACCTCCTGCTCCCAAAGCAGGCGCGATAACCGGACTACGCTATATCCCGTTTTTTTTGACGGCTGCAAAAATACAGTTTTTTTCTGATTTTGATACTTCTTGATATGAAAAATGCATTAAAAAAACAAGAAGAATAAATGCTTGCCAGGAATTATGATTTATTATAGGCTTGCCGGTTGTTAAAAACAAATTTTAAGCATTTATCCTCTTTATATTTAAGTCGCCAAAATTGCCGGATGACATAAATAATAGCACTCTTTTTTGAGTATATTTTTGTAACAATCTGCTTTTGAGCATATTAACATTGTTAAAAACTTCCAGATTATTACAGCAAAAAGCAGTATTAATTTGTTCAACGGATAAAGCGGGTAATTTTTTGTGTGCCAAAGCGTGCGGATCAAAAAAAACAAGCGCTTCGTCAGCCAAATCCATAACGCCAGCATATTCAGGCAGAAAGTCAGCTGACAGGCTACTAAATGTATGCAATTCCAGACAAGCTGTCAACTGGTGGTCGGGAAACTGCTCGCGTACTGCCGCAATAGTGGCTTTCACTTTTGATGGAGAATGTGCAAAATCTTTATACACAATACATTGATCTGTTTTAGCAACCAACTCCAGCCGTTTTGAAGCTCCTTTAAATGAGGCTATAGCCTGATAAAATTGCGCTTCATTTATGCCTACCGCTTCACAGGCTAAACGTGCGGCATTCAGATTGGCCAAATTATGTTTGCCGAAAATCTGTAGCTTTATCACGCCACTTGCACTATCCAAGCATGTTACTCCATCTACAATATGATGAGAATGAATGCTATATGGATATTTATGAGGGCATTGAACCTGCTTACTCATCTCTGCCAACACTTTATCGTCGGCGCAATAAATATAACGTCCGTGATCAGGAATCATGTCGGCAAAAATCTTAAATTGCTGCACATAAATATCGAAAGTAGGAAATACATTAACATGATCCCAGGCAATACCGCTGATAATTCCAATAGTGGGCTGATACAGGTGAAATTTTGGACGGCGATCAATAGGAGAAGTGAGGTACTCATCGCCCTCAATCACCATAATAGAGGCTGTATTGCTCAATTTTACCATTACCTCAAAACCGGCCAATTGTGCTCCTACCATATAGTCGCAATCAATGCCACACTGCTGTAACACGTGAATAATCATCGAAGTGATGGTTGTTTTGCCATGACTCCCGCTCACTACAATGCGGGTTTTATTTTTGCTCTGTTCGTATAAAAACTCGGGATAGGAGTATATTTTAAGATTAAGTTCCTTAGCTCTAAACAGTTCTGGATTATCGGCACGAGCATGCATCCCCAAAATCACCGCATCAACAGTGGGTTCCAATTTTTCCGGAAACCAACCAATTGTCGCGGGCAATAATCCATACTTGTCCAAACGACTACGAGCCGGATCAAAAATCTCGTCATCAGAACCGGTAATCTCATATCCTTTCAAATGTAATGCAATCGCTAAATTATGCATTGCACTCCCGCCTATGGCTATAAAATGAATCTTCATATTGGTTGTGTTCTTATAATCCGTATAAACTACATACTGACCTGTGATTTTGTGAACGGTTTAAGCTGATTAAATCCTGACTCTATTTTTTTACAGAAATTAGATTTTTTGTATATTTGCCACAATATTTATAACAGCCATTTTAATAACGATAAAAATGAAAAAACTGATTACTTTAGGATTTGCCCTTTGTTCATTTTCGCTTGTAGCACAGATAGATATACGAGATATGGATGCGGTTGGCATGGAGTGTACTTCCGTAACGGTCGGTAAAAAAGCCTCTATTGACGGTTCCGTGATGACCTCGCATACTGATGATAGTCATCGATCTCGTACCAATATTTTGATAACTCCTGCCGCCGACCATGTGCCGGGCGAGATGCAAAAACTCTATAAGCGCATCTATGCCCCAGCGGAAACAGGAAAACCGGCCAAATACGGTTTGGTGGAGGTGGGCGAAATTCCGCAGGTAGCGCACACTTATCAATATTTTAACACGGCCTATCCCTGCATGAACGAGAAGCAACTGGCCATTGGGGAATCTACCTTTGGCGGGCGACCGGAATTGAAATCGGATAAGGGATTTATTGATTGCCAACAGCTTTGCCAGCTTATGGCAGCGCGTTGCGCTACGGCGCGCGAAGCCATTAAAACGGCTGGCGAACTGCTGAAAACCTACGGGTGGAACGATGGTGGAGAATGTCTCACTGTGGCCGATAAAAATGAGGTGTGGCATTTCGAGATTGTAGGACCGGGCAAAGGAAAAACAGGGGCAGTATGGGCAGCCCAACGTGTGCCGGATGATCATATTAGTGTCAATGCCAATGCCTCCACGATTAGAGAAATAGATCTGAAAAACAAGGACTGTTTTATGGCTTCCGATAATGTGTATGCCGTGGCCGAAGAACATGGCTGGTGGAAAAAAGGCGATCCGTTTCGATTTGCTTACGCTTATGCACCCGAAAGCCGTGCCATGTTAGCCTGTCGCCGGCGCGAGTGGCGAGTCTTTGATCTGGTTGCTCCCTCGCTTAAATTGGACCCCAACAGCGAAAATTATCCTTTCTCAGTAAAGCCCGATTCGCTGATTACCCTGCCCAAAATGGTAAGCATTTTCAAAGATTACTATGAGGGCACGGAATATGACATGCGCAAGACGTTAACCGTTACTAATGATAGCGGTAAAACAATCATCTCACCAATGGCTAATCCTTTTATGAAATCCGATGAATTGAAGTTGCATCGCATTAACGGCGGATGGCATGGGCGCGGCGAGCGTACTATAGCCGTGCATTTTACAGTTTACGCCACCATTTTACAATGCCGCAGCTGGTTGCCGGATATCGTAGGCGGTCTCTGCTGGTTCGATTTGGATAATGTGGCCTCCTCTGTCTATGTGCCGTTTTACGCCAATATTACCGATCTGCCCGAAACTTACAAAACGAATGCACGAGAAACGGGTTTCAGTCGCAATGCCGCATGGTGGGCATTTAACCGGCTGGGGACCATTGCCGCACAACGCTGGGGCGATATGCGTAAAGTGGTGGACAAGGCATGGAATCCAATGCAACAACAGTTTTTCGACGAGCAACCGGTATTAGAGGCACGAATACTGCAACTGCTGAAAGAGGGCAAAACCGAACAGGCCGTATCCACTTTGACTCGCTATAGCAACGATTGCGGTACAATGGCTGTTGAAAAAGCATGGAAAACCGGCGATTTAATTTGGACGATTTTTGACGGAATGTGGTAGCTCAACCCCGCTTTTTATTCCAGCAAAAATTCCAATTAGTTATTTTTCATCCTTTTTTATTTTATCTGCTTTTTCCCGAATAAAGGCATCATAATATTGCTTCATTAAACATAAGCCCGCATTACTGCGAGTGTTACGCGACTCTTATAACTCGGATGCAAAATACAGAAAAACAGGTCAATTATATTTTATTCACCCTAAAGTAATTTCGCCAGCAACATAATCTTTCCTTAGTAATAATGCCGATTGCCACATTTTTTGTAGTTTTGCACAAATTTTCAACGATGCAAAAGTATGTATTGATTTTATTCCTGTTGTTGCTCTTTTCCGCTACGGAAGCGCAGCCTTATATCACTTACGATATTGAGCCCGATGTTGTGAAAATAATGGAAGCTTACAGTGCAGCATGGAAAAAGGTTGGCCAAACAGAGGGATATCGTGTCCAAATTGCAGCATTGGCGTCACGTTCAGCTGCGCAAACAGTAGCCAATGATTTCACAAATTTCTTTTCCAGCCAAAAGGTCTATGTCAAATACTTCGAGCCCAATTTCAGAGTGCGCGCAGGCAATTTTTTGACCCGCCTGGAAGCTTATAACTTTCTAAAGCAAATTGAGGGCATGTTCCCCGGAGCTTTTGTTACACCTGATCAAATTTCTATCAAAGATAATTATTAAAAACCCGTAATGAGCATTCTGCAAGCTATTAATACACCTTCGGATATAAAAAAATTAAACTTAAATGAATTGCCGCAGCTCTGTGATGAACTGCGCAATTTTATTATTACCGAAACCGCCGAAAATCCCGGACATTTAGGTTCAAGCCTGGGCACCGTAGAATTGACTGTTGCCCTGCATTATGTTTTTGATACGCCCCATGATAAGCTGGTGTGGGACGTTGGGCATCAAGCCTATGGCCATAAAATTCTTACCGGTCGTAAAGAATGTTTTGCAAATAATCGTAAATACAAGGGTATTAGCGGTTTCCCGAAGATGAGTGAGAGCGAGTACGACTCATTTGGCACCGGACACTCCTCTACTTCCGTCTCGGCAGTGCTGGGAATGGCCATTGCGGCAAAGCTGTCGGGCAATTTCAGCCGCCAGCATGTAGCCGTTATTGGCGATGGCGCCATGGGCGGCGGCATGGCTTTTGAGGCAATGAATCAGGCAGGTGAAACCAATGCTAATTTACTTATTATATTAAATGATAATAAAATAGCAATTGATAAAAATGTAGGAGCGATGAGTAAGTATTTGTTGCACATCACGGCATCGCCTGGTTACAATCGCACCAAAAATCGACTTTGGAATTTTTTATCAGGCAAAAATCGCAACAATCCGCGTCCGTTATTGCGCTTTTTAAGTAAAATCGGCAACGGCATCAAGGGGTTGATTTTGCGAGGCAGCAATATGTTCCAGAGTTTGGGCTTCCGCTATTTTGGACCTCTAGATGGACATGACGTTATGCATTTGGTTAAAATCTTGCAGGATTTGAAAAAGATAGAAGGGCCTAAGCTATTGCACATCATTACGATAAAAGGAAAGGGGTTGAAAATGGCTGAGGAGAATCAAATTGTTTACCATGCGCCCGGCAAATTTGATCCCGACACCGGCGAGCAGATTGAAAATAGCGATGTGCCTCTTCCCCCTCGATATCAGGATGTTTTCGGTCTTACTGTTACCGAACTGGCTGCACTCGATCCTAAAGTGGTGGGCATCACTCCGGCAATGGCCACGGGCTGCTCGCTTACCGTCATGGAACAGCAGTTCCCAGAACGTATGTTCGACGTTGGCATTGCCGAACAGCACGCCGTTACATTTGCGGCAGGGCTGGCGGTTGACGGCTACATTCCTTTCTGCAATATCTACTCCTCATTTATGCAGCGTGGCTACGACCAGCTCATTCACGATGTTGCCCTGCAGGAGCTGCCGGTCATTTTTTGCCTTGACCGTGCCGGTTTGGTTGGAGAGGATGGTGCTACGCATCATGGCGCTTTCGATCTTGCTTTTTTGCGCACCGTGCCTAATATGATTATTGCTTCGCCGCTCAACGAAACAGAGTTACGCCACCTGCTTTTTACCGCCTATCGTCATCGCACGTCGCCTTTTGCTATCCGCTATCCCAAAGGACGTGGAGCAAGCACTCTACCCCTGCCTCCAATGCGCGAACTGCCCATTGGCAAAGGCGAGATTGTGAAAGAGGGAAACAAGCTGGCCATTCTTTCCATAGGGCCGCTTGGCAACCAGGCTTCGAAAGCAATTGAAATGCTGCAACAGGAGGGCATTACTCCCGCGCTGGTCAATATGCGTTTCCTGAAACCCCTCGACGAAACATTGCTGCACAAAATAGTCGAACATTATCCATTCCTGCTTACCCTTGAAGATGGCGCTTGCTACGGAGGATTATACAGTGCTGTTTCAGAGTTTATTACACAGCACAATTATGACAATAAAGTAAATACAATTGCCCTGCCAGACCGCTTTATTGAGCAGGGTTCTTTGTCGAAACTGTACGCCGAAGTAGGCTTTGACGCAGCCGGCATTGCCGAAACCGTGCGGCAAATCGTTTGTATGTAAATTAAAACATTTGCATTTTTATTTTTAAACGCTGTTTTTTCCAACTATTCAATTCCCGACATGTACTTCATAAATTGTATGCGGAAATAGGCATCGGGCTGCTCTATGCGGGTGTAGTTCAATTTGGCTTTGAAGTCATTAATGGCACTAAATTCGTGCTTATCCATCCATGCTTTCAGATCATTGAGCATAACAGCCCCATATTCAATGCCCTTTTGGTAGAATACGGAGGCTGCCTGCACGGTGTCGGCGCCAGCCAGCAGCAACTTAATCATGCCGGCGGCATCGTGCACACCGGTGGTGGCCGACAAGTCGCAACGCAACTTCTCGCTTAGCAAGCCTACCCAGCGTAGCGTATTGGCCAGCTCTTCCTGACGGCTAAAGTTGTTGGATGCCGAAAATTCCAGCGTATCCAAATTAATATCGGGTGAATGAAAACGATTGAAAAGTACCAGCGCGGCAATACCCGTATATGACAATTGCTGCATAAAGTGCGCTAAATCGGTGAAATAGGAGGATGTTTTAAGCCCGATCGGAATAGAAAGCTCCCGCTTCAAAGCCTCAACCAGCTTGAAATAGCCAGCTTGATAATCGCCTGCTGTTTTATCAAAATCGGCAGGCAGCACAAAATAGTTCACCTCCAGCGCATCAGCGCCTGCCTCCTCAATAGCCTTGGCATACTTCATCCACCCGCCTGTAGAAAAACAGTTGATGCTGGCAATTACCGGAATGGACAGAGACTCCTTGGCAATGCGTACCGTGTTGAGCAGTCGATCGAAAGAGATTTGCTCCTGATACTGCGAAATATAGTCATACGACTGGCTGTGTTCGAGGTAAGAATCGCTTTTCAGGGCAGAGGTAACTTCGCGCGAAATCTCTTCCTCAAAAATGGATTTCAATACCACAGCACCAAAGCCGGCCCGTTCGGCCTCCTGCAATTTGCGGATACTGTTGCTCAAGCCGCAGCTTCCCAAAATCAATGGGCTTTTTAATTTCAAACCCATATAGGTTACAGATAAATCAGTCATAACAGCTATTGTTTAAAAGGTTAATACCAAAATCAAAAACAGCACCTGTCTCAACTTCCTGCGGCTTTTGGTTGAAGCGCATTATCCGCATGGCATTATCGCCTTTTAGCGTAATACGTTCATTCTCAATCCACAGAGCAGAAGCCTCGCGGAGACCTGCTACAGTGATTTGTGGATTAACAGCCAGAAATTCCTCGAGGCGCACCTGACGGGTTTCTCCGCCGTGCCGAATGGCGTCATTTACCGCTTCGCTGAACGGATCAATATAGTGAGGATTAATCTGAAACGGCACCAGGTCGAACCCGTTAAAGCTTGGGGGCATCACCACCGGCATGTCGTTGGTAGTGCAGAGGCGCGGACAGGCCACATTAGCTCCGGCACTCCAGCCCACAAACGGAGTTCCCTCCATCACCTTGCGGCGCACCGGCTCAATCAGCCCCTCTTGATGAATTTCGGCAAACAGATGAAACGTATTGCCGCCACCCACCATAAGCACATCCGCCCTGTTGACCGCATCAACCGGACAAATAGCCTGATGTGTGGATTGAACCGTAAAACCAAGCGGCTCAAATATGCCTTTTATTCTTTCGGCATAAGCATCATAACTCTTCGGGTAGGGCTGCCCCCCGATATTGATGCCGGCATAAGGAAAAAAGAGGATATTCTTTCGCTCGTTTTTCAAAAAATCTTCAATCAAAGGCAAACACCAGCCCAGGTATTTTTCTTTGTAATTGGTTGAATTGCTAATTAGAAGCAGTTTCATCTTTTTGCTTGGTTAAATTAATAATATAGGCGGTGCAAAGGTACGAAAAAAGAGAAGACAAAAAGCTGTTGATTAAACAGGCTAAAAAAAACGGCTTGATTAACAGAGCAGGATATTGTATTGGAAAAAGCTCAGCAGCGGCACATCAAAAGTTGAACAGCCATTTTTTGGAGTGCTGCACATTTATTTATTCCAATTATTGAAAGAGCCGTCTGCAATGCTCCACACATCGCAAACGACTCTCCGAGCATAAAACGCGGGACTTTAAGAAATAACTTCGGATTCCAAGTCAATTTTGAGTATTCAAAATTGACTCCATAATTTTCTATCAGCAACTTTATGTATTAACTTTCTTTGCATACCTTTCAGCCGCTTTGCGGCTGAAAGGAGGTTTTGCCATGCTCCCCGTCATTGCGAGGCGTCTCTACATTATAATTTCTTGTATTTTTGCATCCGCTTAAAATTCAGAATAAAAAAGGTACAATCCATGCAATTTTCAAATCCTGCATTTCTATTTGCGCTGTCAGCCGTTTTAATCCCTGTAATCATCCACCTTTTTAATTTCAGGAAATACAAGAAAGTGCACTTTTCCAATGTGCAGCTATTGCAGGATATTGTGCAAAAAACAAAGCGCGAATCGCGGCTGCTCCATCTCATTGTGCTTTGCCTGCGCATGCTGGCTATTGCCGCTCTGGCATTTGCTTTTGCCCAGCCTTTTGTTCCCAATGCCCGACACCGCCAGAAGGGAGGCGCTACTGCCCTAATTTTTGTAGATAACTCGTTTTCCATGACAGCCAATACCAAATCAGGTAATCTGCTGCAGGATGCCGTAGAAGCAGCCAAAAACATTGTGAATGCGTACCCTTATACTCATGACTTTATTCTGGTAACGCAAGATTTTTCGCCAAAAGAGTCGCGCCCGTTGAATAAGGATGAAATTTTGTCATTGCTGGACGAGGTGGAAGTATCTGCCCACAGTCGCAGCTGGGAAGAAATTACGGATTACAGCCGGCATATTGCCCAGCAATCGAAAAAAGGAGAGATTTATTATTATTACATATCTGATTTTCAGAAAGATGAATATAATTTTGACGACTTTAAAAATGATGCTGCCCATCCCTCGTTCCTGGTGGCAATGGAGAGCAGCAGGGCAGGCAATATTTCCATAGACAGCTGTCGATTTGTGGCACCCGTCTTTAAATTGGGCCAGCAGGTTACCCTCTATGTAACCGTGCACAATTACAGCGAGCAGGATATAGAAAAATTGCCGCTTCGCCTCTATATCAATAAGGAACAGAAAGCTATTGTGGCTATGGACTTAAAAGCGGGCAGCGCGGCCGAATATCAGCTGAACTACACCATTACGGAGGGAGGCTTCCAAGCAGGCCGGCTGCAGCTTGACGATGCGCAAATTACTTTCGATAACGAGCTGTTTTTTGTGTACGAAGTCTCGCCATCTACCAAAATTATCGCTATTAACGATGGAGCTCCCAACAAATATCTAACATCACTCTATGGCAGGGATTCGCTGTTTGCCTGCATGGAAATGAACGCCAGCGGGGTAAATTATTCGCAATTTGACGGTTGCCAACTGGTGGTGCTGAACGAGGTGAAGCATATTTCGTCGGGAATGGCCGGCGAATTGAAAAAATATGCAGAGGGAGGCGGATCGCTGATGATTTTTCCGTCAGAGCAGCAGGATACGGCCGGCTGGCAGTCGCTGCTCACTTCGCTGGGCGCTCCCTGCTATGGCAAGATGGCCGTTGCCGAGGTAAAAGTGGGCAGTATCAACACCGAAAGCATATATTTCAAGAGGGCTTTGGAGAAGCAGAGCGAGCGGCTGGATATGCCTAAGGTACTGCAATATTTTGAATTAAAAGGCATTGCAAATGGAGAAGTATTGATGAGGTTGGAAAACCAGGCGCCACTGCTTTCGGTCTATCCGGTGGGCAAGGGCAAACTGTTTTTATCGGCAGTGGCACTCAATGATAAATTTGGCGATGTGCATAAGCATGCACTTTTCATAATTCCAATGCATAATATTGGCATTATGAGCCAAATTGACCGCCGACTTCACAATGTGATGGGACGCGACGATATGCAGAGTCTGAACGGGATGGTGCAGAATGGCGATGCTCCTGTTGTGCTGAAACTGCAGGATAATGGCGACGAGATTATTCCCGAACAGCGTAACAGTGGCAACAGCATTCTGCTCTTTTTCCATAACCAGATAAAAGAACCGGGGTTTTATGATCTATTGCATGGAGGAGTGCGCGTGGGCATAACGGCATTTAACTACAATCGGGGAGAATCGAATCTTGATTATTACAGCGACAGCGAGCTGCACGCCTTCTCCAAGCGCGACAATGCCCCCTTTACCCTGATGGATGGAGCTGCCAAAGATCTCACCCAGTCTATTGCCGACCGTATAAACGGTACTCCTCTCTGGTACTATTTTGTTCTGCTGGCCTTACTCTGCCTGCTGGCTGAGGTGCTGATTTTGAGATTCTGGAGCATTGGACGGAAGTAAAATGAAAAACTTCTTTAATCTTTCGCGTAGAGAAATTGTGGCAGCAGCTATTCTGCTGGCTATTATCGTAATTTTATTCCTTTCTTCTCGCCTCTATCATCAGCAGAGTACAGGCGAATGGAATGCGCATGATTTTCGGGAAAAGGTGCGCCTGCTTGACGAAAAACAGCAGGCTGGGAATGATCTTATAGAGACAGAACTCCAAAATAGCAAGACACAGCGACGCATTCGCTATGATTTCAGGGATTATAAGTTTGGTAATTCCGATTACCGTTTTTATAAACAGCAACATGGCTGGGATAGCGCTGCCCGCCGCCCTTTCGACAGTGCCTTATTTCGTGCCCGCACTGCAAAACAGCAATACACTATTATTCAGCTCAATCTCAACCGGTGCGACACCGGCGACATCACCGCTATTCCGCAATTTGGCGCCAAGCGTGCGCAAAAGCTAGTAGAGTATCGGCAAAAGCTGGGAGGATTCCACTCTTTTGAGCAGGTAGCCGAGGCCTATATTTTGCAAAATATCAAACCCGAACACTTGGCTAAATATTTTTTCATTGATACAATAGATATTAAGAAGCTCGAAATCAACAACGCCACCTATAAAGAGCTGATAGCGCACCCCTATTTTGATGCCTACCTAACGAAAAGCATTCTCAATTATCGCAATAAAAACGGCAAAATTTCCAGCATAGCGCAGCTTAAAGAGATTACAAAAGCCTATCCTGAACTGCTGGAAAAAATTGAACCCTATCTTTCATTTGAGTAAAACTGTTCCCAAAATCAATTAGGGCTTTTACCTAAAAAAAAAAGGGAACTTGCGAACAGTCCCTTTTTCAAAATTCAATTATGTTAAGATTATACCTAAAACGTCCACCAGATACGGTCAATCGTAAACGAAGAGCCTGCCTGACCGACACAATGCAGCAAATCATTGAAATTATAGCCGGCGCTTGAAGAAAATATCAATTTCAGGCCGGTAACAGCCGCAGCCGCATTGCTGTAATGAATAGGCACTTCAAACGCAACCCAATTATTGATGGTGCGTTTTTCCACCAGAAGACCGCGTCCGATGACATCAGCGCCATTGTAAAGCTCAATTTCTATAGCCGCAGAATCTCCCCGCACAGGGGCATATTTCATATAGCCTTTTAAAGCAGTCGGCTTTTCGCTAAAGTCCTTCCTGACTGTGATTTTGCCCGATTGATCCAGGAATTCATTGATAAAGCTCTCACTGATTGTACCTACCGCGCCGGGTATCAGAATTTTCGTCCCCGCATTCAGCTGCAACAGCACGGTAGTCATGTTAAGCGCAAAGTATCCGCCCACAGGCTCTTTTGCTTTTTTAGCTGTAAGCAAAGCCATGCTTCCTCCCATATCAGGCGGAAGCGCAGCAAGGCCATTTAGCGTCCTTATCCACGAGCTGGAGTAATCGTCAAATTTAACCCCTTCAACAGACTCTTCCTTAAAGCCTTTTTCAAATTCTCCATCGGGAAAATTTTCGACAAATGCATCGTTTGGAGGAGTTACATATTCTCCATCAGGAGGAGGGACATCTGTACACTCAGGATCTTTCCCTGGTACACACGGTTTCTTACAGGTGTTAGCTGTTAATAACAGGATGATACATATTGTACCAATAAAATACATTCTCCGTTTCATTTTTTTCTAATTTAAGTTATAATTAATTTGAAATGTAAAAGTTCTGGGTGGTTCAATGCACATGGGGCGCAGGGCATACTCTTTATTAAAAATATTTTTCACGATAAAAGCCAGTGCAATGGTCTTAAATGAGTAGCTGACGCGAGCATCCGCAATCAGGCTGCCGTATCTATTTCTCTTATCGTTTGCAAAATTAACGTAGCCTGTAAATGGCAACGAACCTTGCGCTTTGAGAATCTGTTCTAAAAATACTTTCTCAAATTTGCTAAGATTGGGATTTTCCATATCTAAACGATAAAAAATCTTATCCACATTTTTCATCGGGCTCATATAGTTAAGCGCCATGCCTATTTTGAACTTCTTGTAAAAAACAAATTCAAGATCAAGACGGGCAAGATGTTCAATTCTGTATTTCAACACATTACGGGATATATCAGAAGCCGACAACTCAAAAGAATAATCAACACTGCCATGCTTATGATAAACACGCTTGGGATCTTTCGTAATCGGATAACTGTAAGTATAACTCATTGATAAGACATAACTCGCATTTTTAGAAATCTTTCCTTCTCCCATCAGGGAAAAGTCTAAACCGGTAATACTGGCAGGCCCTGTATTAAGGAAAGTAAAGCCGATATTCTTAGTCAAATCAGAAGAAGCCCCCCATGTTCCAACAGCAAATTCAATGTAATTATCGAACTTCTGGTGATAGACAGCCACATCAACCATGCCTCTGAAATCAAAGAACATAAAGGGTTGCATCACGCCGATTTCGGCATTCCAGCTCTTTTCCGAAACCAATTTGGGATTGGGATAAAAGCCGAAATTGCCTACATTGATAGAGATATATTTCTCGCCAATGCTGGGATAGCGATAACCCTGTCCGAAAGAGGCTCTCAAAGAAGTTTTTGACTTCATAAACTGATAGTTGATGCCTGCTCTGAATACAGGCTTGTTTTCCGCCTCTTTTTCCAAAAAATAGAACTCCCAACGACCCCCTAGCTGTAAAGTTAAGTTTTTGTTTTTTAACAACTTTTCTTCCAATTGAGTATAAAAGGCAAAATTGTCCGAGAAAATTCTGCGCGGTTTATCACTGTAATTGTCACCGCTAAACACGCGTCCGTCGGACACGGCATAGAGATTCATAGCTCCAGCTACAATATTCAACCCTATTTTGGCGATATTCCTATTGAACTGATATTCGTCAAAAACCTGGATAGAACTTGCATCCTGCGCCCCTGATGCTTCATGATTATTGCTGTAAATGACCCTGTTGCGAAAAGTATGGATATATCCTTTTTTCCCTACATACTTTACAACCGGATCGGCATAAAAAGTAAAATCCTCAAAATTGGAGAGCGAGCCTTTATAAGTTCTGTAGCGATTGTCCAAACCGTCATACCAGAAGAAAGATTGTGCATTTTTAGAATACATGACATTGCCGCTTAAACTGACAGAAAGACCTCTTACCTTTTTAAAACGGTAACGTGCAGCAAAATTAAGGCGTGCCCTGCGTTCAAATTTTCCACGTGAATCGCCATCCTTGTTGCGGGTTTCTTCAATAGTTTCTTCCGGACCTATATAACTTTGATCGTCATAATACTCGCCGCCGAACACCAAATCGAAGTTATTTTTAATGATACGGGAGTGCAAAAAATTCACACCATACTTTATTGGATTATGATGGTTCCAACTGGTCAGCGATTTATCTTTCGGCTTAGAGTAAATACTGGTGAAGATGCTCACTTTCGTCTTGGGTAAGGTGCGCGGATAAGCGGTAAGCACATTGATAGCACCGGTAAGAGCCGAAGAGCCAAACACCACAGAGGCAGCCCCTTTCAGGATTTCAATCTGCTCCACATCTTCCATTGGGATAAAATTCCACATTGGGCGACCGGCATCGGGACGCAACAGCGGCATGTCATCCAGCAAAATCATCACACGACTACCCATTCCCGAACTGAAACCCGATCCTCCCCTGATTTGCGGCTCATTATCAACTACAGCCACGCCCCCAGCCGTATTAATAAGATCGCTCATATTGGTCAAATTCTTGTTTTCAGCCGACTTGGGCGTCAAAACCAGTATTGAAGCTGTAGATTGCTCGGGATTGGTCTCATACTTGGAAGCGGTAACATTGGCGGGGTCCAGCATTTGCACAGTTGACTCCAAACTGATATCCAGCTTGATTTCACGCTTATTCGGGCTAAAAATAATCATTCTCTTCAACGATTGATACATACCCGACCGAAACTCCACCTCGCAACTGTCTTTGCCAACACTTATC
>JAISAD010000085.1 GCA_031266895.1 Bacteroidales bacterium | reverse complement strand
GCTTGTGTAGGTAGAGTCGCGCCAGTCAATAGTAATGGCGCGGGCATCGGCGCCAAAGAGGTCTTCGGGCGGCGGGTAGGTTTCGGTAATCGGCCAGCAGCCGTCATTTCGGGAGTATTCCACCCAAATCCACTTTTCGATCCAGGGCGGCAGCACGCTGTCGCCGGGAGAGACAACCACAGCCGTATCGCCGGGGCGCTGCGGCTTGTTCTGCAGTTGAAGTTGAGGGTCAAGCTCCTCGGGATCTTGGCACGAGGAGGCCAGCAGCACGCAGGCTGCCATAAGCAGGCAGGCTGCTGCTATTTTTTTGAATGTTCTTGCTGTCATATTTTTTTTGTTTTGATTAAATAATTATGTTATGAGTTAGCTGCTTTTGTTTCCTTTTTGACAACTAATAGATAACGGGGGCAAATTTACAAAAAAAGTTAATGCAATGGGATTTTCTCCATTTTCCCTGTTTCCTCAGTATAAACAGCCGCAAAATGCTCCATTTTAAGCTCGGCCTTTGGAGTGCTGCAGGGCAGTTTTCGCAGCTTTATCAGATAATTTGACGCGAAGCGCCATGTTTTCAACAGGAAGCAAAGGGGATGAAAGCATAATCGCGCATCTAAATTGTGCAAATTACGCATCTAAACATTTTTCTAAAAGCGGATGGGGCAATTCCCTTACTGTCTATTTCTGCCTGGCTTTCTCTATCAGCGCATTGCCCTGCGCCTGGGCATCGCTCACCATTTTGCTGGCCCTGGCCTGGGCATCGGCATTCAGCTTGTCGGCTTTCTTCTGCGCCTCTTTGAGCAGGGCCTCGGCAGCCACTTTTTTAGCAGCCTTTTCCAAAGGATTCTTAGTGGCCGCAATCATTTTGTCGGCTTCAGCTCTGGCATCGGCCAGCACCTTATCGGCCGCCTTCTTCTGCGCAGCTACCAAATCGTCGGCAGTTTTGCGGGCAGAAGCTACCAGCGCGTCAGCCTGCTTTTGCGCCTCTTCCAGCGCTTTGTTTACGGTCTCCTTCACGGTCTCTATAACCTGCTCCTTCACCTGCTCCACCACATTTCCTATCAGGTCGCGGGTCTTATCCAGCCCCACAGACACTGTCGGCTTAGTGAGCGTGCCGCCCAGCTTTACGGCAAACTTTACCTCCTGCCCCACATTGGCATTAATGCCCACCGCCGCCGCCTTAGCCGCCAGCGAGTTGGCCAAAGCCACCGTTTGCGCTCCCAGCACTTCTGTGGGGAATGCCACAATGGCCGTGTAGTCCAGCGACTTGTCCAGGCCTACCGTGCCGCTCTCTACAGCTACTTTCGCCCTGTCCACCTTAAAATCGAACGGACTCGTGCGCAGCTTCCCGCGCTCAATGGCATACTGTACTTTTATATCCTTGAGCTGAATGTTCTGCAGCTTGTCCAGCTTTAGCTCTCCGGCAATTTTCGACAGGGTTTCCAACTGCGCCACTTTTACATCGGCAAGCGACAGCACGCCGCCAAGATTCAGCTGCTCGTAAACGGGCGACATATTTTCGTCGAGCGCCGTATTGCCCCTGAGCGTTACCGAAACTTTGCCATCGGCCTTATTGAGCACTGGCAGGTAGTTGCTGAAAAGGGCAAATGTTTTGCACAGTTCCGCACAGGATATATTGGCCACATTCACATCCAAATCGGCATAGCCGCGCCTGGGCGTGGGGGCAGAGTAAGAGCCATTTACCCTGATGCTGCCTGCAAAAAGCTGAGCCGCCAAGTTGGATATGGTCACTTTGGCATCCCTTACCGAACAGGCCAGCTGCGCATTATCCATATTAATGTTGTCGTAAATCAACTTCTTTACATTCAAGTTGGCCGCAATATCAAGATTGGCGGGAACCTGTATCAGCGACATGGCTGTTTCCTCCGGTTCCGAAGCGGCTGCCTGCTGTTGCGGCTGCCGGGCAGATGCTGCTTCATCCGGCATAAAATCATTTATATTCAGGTAGTCTGAATTTACGCTGAGTGCCCCCTTCAGCGTGCCGTCCTTAAAAATCCAGGTCAGATAGTTTTGCACGTAGCCGGCGGCGGCAATGCTGTTGCGGCCTACAGCGGCGCTCAGCCGGGTTAAATTGAGTTTGGCCGTGGTGAAAAGCAATTCGGCTTCGGGCACGTGAATATCGTTTTTCGACACTTCTTTATCCTTAATGATCAGGCTGTTAATATTCATGCTGCCTTCGGCATCAAACTTGTCGTACTGCTCTTTTTCCACATAGGAGAGAAGCCCCTTTAGCGCTACATCCATATTGAAAACACCGCTCATGTCCTGGCCGGCCTCCAGCGGATATATCTTTTTAATGTCGGCAAGGTTGATAACGCCCTTCAGGTTCAGATCAATATCCGGATCGGAAATGGGGGCGGCAATGTGCGCCCGCAATTCGAAAGGATTGCTGAGAATGGCGAATCCGAACTTTTTGATGTCGATAATGGTGTTGTCCAGGCTACCGCCCCTGCTGGCCACCGCTGCATTAAGGTTAATGCCGGTAACGCCGGCCGGCAGCGAACTGTACTGGAACCGCGCATTTTCTATATTCAGCGTGGCGCCGAATGCAGGATAGTGCTCGCCCTGCAAGCGCCCTTTGGCAAAGGCCTGAAACGCTACCTTGCCATCGGCTTTTATGTCCTTAAAGTCTTTGGCATAGATAGCCGGAATAAGCGACAGGATGTTTTTGAATTCATTTTGCGGCATGGTCAATTTAATGTCCATGTCAATAGGCTCGTCGGGCATGGCTACCCAGCCCTCCAGTTGCAGCAGCAGGGCGTTGAGGCGAATTTCATTGTCGAGCACCGTATATCTGGCATTCTTCAGGTCGGCATCAATTTTTGACTTAAGGCTGAACTGCAGCTTGTTGAGGTACGAAATTCCGCCCATTTTCAGGTCTATGGCAGCGGCACTCATGGCGGTTTTGAGGGTAGTACGGTCGCTCGACAGGTTGCCGCTCAGCTCAAAGTCGAAATTGCGCACGCCGGCAAAAATGCCGCCCGGAACGTCTTCGTAGCGAATATTGGCGTTTTCGATACTGATTTTGTCAAACTTCAGGTTTAGCGCGCTCGATTCAGCCGGCTTCTCCTTTTCGGGCGTATCCGAAGGCTTCACAATATCCCAATTCGACAGCGTATCGACATTGGTCAGCAGATTGACGCTAATGCCTTTAAGCAGCACCTTTTTAATGTGGTAAGTGTCCGAAAAAACGGAAAACAGGTTGATAGAGGCGCTTATCTCATCGGCTTTCAGCAGCGTGTCGCCCTCAAACGGCTCTATGTTTTCTACCAGAATCCCCCTAAGTACAATAGCAGGATTAGGAAAGCTGCGGATAAGCGACAGGCGGCAATTTTCTATCGAAACCTTTGCATTCAGCATCTTATTGGCCTCTTTCAACGCAAAGTCCATAACCTGCTTTTGAAAGAACACAGGGATAATCAGGATTAGCAAAAACAGTCCTAACAGGATGAATCCACTGATTTTCAGGGTTTTTCTTACTTTTTTATTCATAATAGCAGTATAAGATTATTACCAATAACAGTTACAAGCGGCAAAAATAGTAAAAAAAACGGTTCAAAAATACACTTTAAGGGACAAAAAAGCGAGCGATATGGGGTGTTATAAATTTGTTATTAATTTTTACTATTTTTGCAGATGAATTTTAAGGTTTATGATTATTCCAAAAGTTATTCATCAAATATGGTCAGGCATTAATGGATCGCTGCCGGAGCAATACAAAATATGGGGCGAAACCTGGAGAAGAGATTATCCCGACTGGAAGTACATGTTATGGGATAATGAGCAAATGGAAATATTTGTCAGGGATAATTATCCCCGGTACCGGGAGATCTATCGCAGGTTTCCCTATCACATACAGCGCTGGGATGCAGTGCGTTATCTTATCCTGGATAAAATAGGAGGCATGTACGCCGACTGCGACTATGAATCCATTAAGCCCATGCACGACTGGCTTGCCGGCAAGAGTTGCGGCTTTGCCCTTGAGCCCGAGTACACCTATTGGTTTTTCAACAAGCGCCTGATGTTCAACAATGCCCTCATGTTTGCGGTGCCCGAACACCCTTTCATGCAAAAGATCATACAGGCAGTATTCTCTGAAAGGAATTTACACTATCCAACGGCAAATAAGAATGAATGCATAATGAACACTACCGGCCCCTGGGCATTAATTGATCTGTATGAGCAGCTATCCGACAGCGAGAAGTCCGGCATCTCCCTTATCCCCGCCCGGATGGTAACGCCGCTAGATGGCGCACAAGCCCAAATGGCGCTCTCCGGAAGTGCGGACTTCCTTCTGCAGGCGGCAAAACAGAGCGCCTGCGCTATACACTATTTTCACAGCTCGTGGCGAAGCGAAGAGCCGGAAACCCAAACCATCCCTAAAATTATTCATCAGGTATGGTCGGGCAGGCATGGCCCGCTGCCGTCCCGTTTTGCAGCCTGGGGCGAAACATGGAAAAGGCATCACCCTGACTATGAATATAAGGTATGGGACGAGCAGGCCATGCTCGATTTTGTGGCATCCCATTATCCCCGGTACCTGAAGCATTTTCTCAATTTTCCGTACGATATTCAACGCTGGGATACTATACGCTATCTTATCCTGCATGAATTGGGAGGAGTGTATGCCGACTTTGATTATGAGTCTCTTAAGCCCATAGGGGCGCTCCTTGCCGGCAAAACATGCTGTTTTGCAGCAGAATCATCCCCGGCTGTAAATCAGATCTTTAATAACGCGCTCATGGCCTGCGTGCCGGGGCATTTTTTTATGAAGCAGATCATCGAGCATATCTTTTCAGACAGCTGCCTCTCATTTCCCAAATCTCCCAAAGGCGATTGCGTGATGAGCACCACCGGCCCCTGGATGCTGATGAAGCTCTACAGTCAACTGACCCGGGAAGAAAAGCAAAATATATGGCTTGTTCCTGCCCGGCATGTAACGCCACTGAACTGGCAACAGGCACAGCTTGCTCAAAATAAACATCTCACCGAATACCGGCACTTAATGAAAGAGGCATATGCCGTGCACTATTTCTGCAGTACGTGGTGGGACAAAAAAGACGAATAAATTATGAAAATACCCAAAATCATTCATCAAATCTGGGCAGGCGATCAGCCGCTGTCCATCCATTTTGCAGAATATGGCGAAACATGGAAAAAACATCATCCCGGCTGGCAATACGAACTGTGGAACAGGCAGCGCACGGAAGATTTTGTAAAAGCCCATTACCCTCAGTACGTGGATGCGTACCATAATTTTCCGTACCCTATTCAGCAGTGGGATGCCATACGCTATTTGATACTCAATACATTGGGCGGCCTGTACGTGGATTTCGATACGGAATGCCTGCGCCCGTGTGATGACTTGCTGGCAGATGGCGAATGCTTTTTCGCGCTGGAACCGGAAGAGCATGCCCGGGTAACAAAAAGGCCGTTCCTCGTAAGCAACGCCTTTATGGCTTCCATACCTCATCATCCGTTCATGCGCAAAATTTTAGATACGGCATTTATACCGCACAACCCCATGCTCGAATCAAACCCCTCCTCATTAGTTTTACAAACTACCGGACCTATTATGGTATCCCGGTGCTATGATCGCTATCCCGACAAGCAGCCTGTTTGCCTGCTGCCTTCTGTCTGCACAGCTCCATTCACAGCAGCAGAATCCTGCCGCTATCGCCTTGGAGAGCGCTCAGGCACTTTAATTGAAAAGCTGTCGAAAGCATATGCCGTACACTATTTTTACAATACATGGGCAAAAAGCATGAAGCAGAATGAACAGCAGCAGGATCGCTTTATCGCCTCAAAAATACATCAGGAGGTTATCAGGCACGAAACACCGATAACAGTCACGAACAGGCATCCCATCCACAATAAGATATGCATATTTACCATGCCACTGGCTCAACACTACAGCAGTTCCGATGACAGCTTAAGCAAACTGATACCCCTGCTGGAAAACAGCGCCTGCCTGAAAGCCGTCAGCAACGGGGGGCTTGCTAAAATACAGCCTTCCGTAATGGATGCGCTGCTAAGAATGGAATCGCGGAATTACAGATGCCATTCCATGGAAGAGCTGGCCATAACCGTACTTAAGGAGATGATACATTGGGAACACTATCGAGGCGAGGAGATTCCACGCATTATACACCATTTTTGGGCAGGTGGGAAATTATCCCATATCGCCATGTCCAATATCTTTGCCTGGATGGATCAAACCGAAAAGTATCAATGGAAACACTTGCTCTGGACAGATCGCAGAATAAACAGTCAGTTTAGCGATCAGGCATTGAACAGGCAACTGGAAACGCTGTCGCAAGCAAATCTTGAGGTACTGGACGTTGCCGAAGATGCGCCGGACGGGGAGACAGGCATTCGCGAGGCTTACGATATTTTGATTGCTCAAGTATTTAACCATAAAAAATCTGCCCTGCCCTATATATCCGATATGGTTAGATACACCAAACTCTTTGAACATGGCGGTGTTTATGTGGATATAGACATTCATCCCGGGGACATCAATCTGTCAAAATCGCTAAGGCACAGAAGTGCCAGCAGTGATATTCCCCTGCTGAGTCCCTGCATCCGGACACGGCACAACGCAAGGGCACTGGGCTATTACGATACCCGCAACGGGCAAAAGGAGGTGGCTCTGGTTACGCTGTACAACCGCCAAATGCTCAACAATAACTTTATAGCCACAAAGCCTCAAAATCACATTATGAAATCGGCTGTTCAACGGGCAGCTCAGAAAATAGTGTACACTCGAGAAAAAGGCAATGGTCCCTCCGATCTGATCAACTCCGTTTTAGAAGATCCTGCCTTAATAAAAGAAAAAAATCGGAATGAGATCATAGCGGAATGCATTCCGACATGGCTATTCGATATCAACTGGGTAACGGACGAAAGCGATCAGTTAGTAATTTAATGGTAAAGTTAGTGATTTAACAGTAAATTTAACATAATACTGCTCAATAAAACATTTCATCCACAATAAAACAATTATAAATAAAATTGCCAAAAGGGAAAGCTACCGATTATATAAAAACTTTCTGTATTTTAGCCCCCAAAATCAAAATGCAATAAAACAATTCAAATAAACAAAAAACACACGGAAAATGAAAAAACTAATTGTACTTATTGGCGCATTCACAGGCTTATGCAACCTCTCTTATGGCTATGGATATGACTTTTCTGCCGTTTATCAAGGGAAAACCATACACTATGGTATCACCTCCAATACCGAACCTTATACGGTTGAGGTAACTTGTAAGAGGAAGGCGGATAATAAAGAATATATTATGTATCCTTCTTACGAAGGTGAAGTATCAATCCCTTCTGAAGTAGTTTATGCAGATAAAACATATTTAGTTACGGCTATTGGAGAATATGCTTTTCAGGTTTGTACCAAATTAACATCTATTTCTATTCCCAATTCCGTCAAGACTATTGGGAAGGCTGCTTTTTTTGTTTGTAAAGGCTTAATTTCTATCTCTATCCCTAATTCAGTTACAACTATCGGCAGTAATGCTTTCTCCTATTGTACAAATTTAATATCGGTTATTATTCCCATGTCCGTCACAGATATCGGGTCGATTGCTTTTTCAGACTGCAGTAACCTAACATCGGTTACTATTCTCAATCCCGATATATGCATGGGTTCTTCTGTATTCAAAGATTGTAACAACTTAACGTCTATTACTTTTCCCGATTCCATCACAAAAATTAAAAGCAATATGTTTAGTGGATATAAAGGATTAAAGTCTATCACTATTCCCAACTCGGTAACAACTATTGAAACAGCTGCCTTTTCCGGATGTACAGGACTTACTGCCATTACTATTCCAAATTCAGTAACAACTATTGAACAAAATGCTTTTTACGGTTGTACAGGACTTACTGCTATTACTATTCCAAAGTCGGTTACATGGATTAGAGAAAATGCTTTTTACGGTTGTACAGGATTAACAGCTATTAATATTCCAAATTCAATAACAACTATTGAACAAAATGCTTTTTACGGTTGTACAGGATTAATAGCTATTACTATTCCAAATTCGGTAATAATTATTAATGAGAAAACTTTTTCTAAATGTACAGGACTTACCACTGTTACCATTCCCAAATCGGTAGTAGTTATTGAACATTGGGCTTTTTGGGGATGTACAGGACTTACTGCTGTTACCATCCCAAAATCAGTAATAACTATTGGAAGTATGGCTTTTTCTGAATGTACAGGACTTACTGCTATTACCATTCCAAACTCGGTAACAACTATTGAAACAGCTGCTTTTTCCGGTTGTACAGGACTTACTGCCATTACCATTCCAAAATCGGTAACAACTATTGAAACAACTGCTTTTTACGGATGTACAGGACTTACTGCCATTACCATTCCAAAGTCGGTTAAAATTATTAAGGAAAACGCTTTTGGGGGATGTACAGGACTTACTGCTATTACCATTCCAAAGTCGGTTACATCTATTGGAAATAGCGTTTTTTCCGGATGTAGCAATTTGCAAGAATTATATCTCTACAGCATTCATCCCCCTGTAATAGAAGAAGGTAAATTATATAATGTATCAAAAAATCATATTACTCTATATGTACCTCGCAAAGCAATACCTCTATATCGTGCAACAGCAGGCTGGAATGAGTTCCCTATAAAAGCAATACCTTGCAGCAAGAAAAAATCAAAAAACAACAGTCAACAAAAAAACGATCAAGATTATGATGACTAAACACCATACATTTACATTCACCTTTTAAAATAACACAGTTATACCCCAATATATATATCCTTATTTATCCGGCGCTTTCCAATTTCCGGTTTGAGTAGATAATCTATCGGAGTTTTTACTTTTTTGATAATTAACTGATATTAAAATCAGAAAAAACTTCGCCATTCAACTTCTTTAGTTCCATACAGTTCAAGAAAAATATTGCATTCACAATCAAACAATTACAAATAAAATTGCAGAAAAATAAAAAAACTGTTTTCTATATGAAATATTTCCGTATTTTAGCCCCCAAAATCAAAATGTTATAAAACAGTACTGCATTAGTAGAGAAAGTGAGTTTTGCAAACCTTTTTTTGCATCCACACAGGAATAATTTTGAGAAAATAGCGAATTTTAGGAGGCTAACAAAAAAAACAATAATAGTTATGGATACAATTAATTTTTTTGTACGAGAAACTGATTTGCCTTTGCAAGACAATTCACAATCATATGGAGTAATAAATTCGTTGGAATATAGAGTAACCTCTCTGTTTTCAGGAGGCAATAACCCCATGGCCTATGCTGTAACCGATGGTGAAATATTCATAATCCAACAAGCAAATAATCCAAATAGAGTAAATTTATTTCTCAAACCTACATTTTTGCCAATGGGGTTACTCTCTATTAAATACTTTATTTATAGAGGTTTGTTAAAAGCTGATTTTTTAAATGCAAATAACTCGTATAACGGTATAAAGCTACCGGCATCTGATGATAGTTATTTTATAAAACAATTGAGAAAAGCTAAAAACGGAAAAATTGCACTAAACTTATATCCCAGTTTGTCAGATAATGATTTTATAGATGATCTTTTTAAAGATACTACTAATCAATTTGCATTAGTAAAACAAGGAGACAGTATAGGCAGATTTGACTCTCAACTTAATTATGGATTTGAAATTATGTTAGATGAAAATCTTTTTAATCCTACTTTAGCTACTGCTCGAAAACTTACCAATACAATAATCGTTTCCTCACAGATCGCTGAAAAAGAAACTTCAAGGCGAGAAATATTGAATTATATTGACCCTGCTGCTTTTTATGGACTATTTATACATAATAACTTTTCTGTAGAAACTAATAATAATGCAACCCCAAAATTTGTGAAGAAGGATGAAATATATAATAAATTAGTTGCGAAGTTTGCAACCAAAAATACAGTATATATTGACATAAGGGATGTTTACGATAATCCTATAGATTGGTTTGTTGATAGTCCTCAAACTATTAAAATCACAATGGATGATTCTTCTGCTCTAGACTCGATAGAAACAATATATAGAGACATTGATGAGTATCCGATAAAAACATTGACGACAGGATTTTCCAGTTCGAAAACAAACAAGTATGAACAAAAGTATTTTACATTGAAAATATCATTGTCAACACTTAATAATTCATCCCCACTTTTAACTTTACAATCAGGTTATTGGGAGCGATTTGCTTCGGATACAGAAGATAATATGGTATTTTCAATTTGCACAGATAATAATGGATGGACAGATGATAAGGAATTTACAATTTTCTGTATTAATGATGCAAGTATAGAAGTGCCAGTTGCGACATATTTACGATTAATTTTGAGTGAATATTCAGATCTTGTTACCATTCAAAATCAAATCCCTGATACAGAAATATATAACCCTATTATAAAAAAAGGATTATTCGCTTTTAATGTTTAATAAAAATTGATTTATCATGCCACTAATCAAATACAGTATATTCAAAAATTCGGCAATTGCCGCCGAAAATGAGGTTATTAATGACTCAATAGGGAGTGTTTCTTTTATTACAAAAGCACAAGCAAAAATAAACTTGGCAAATTTGTCCAACAAGGAAAATAAAGAATTAAAAACTCCTCGAAATCAATCCTTTGTAGACACAAAAGATTTAGAAACTAATAATACCGATTGTTTTTATAAACATTTTTCAGAAAGGTCGGTTTATAAAGATGAAAAAACAAAAGAAACCATAACACCTCCTTCTTCTAATGTTTATAAAATTCAGTTAGAAGACAATACAATATTTGCATTGGAAATTAGGAATAACGATCCCTTATATATAATTGGATTGGATATTTCTACCTATCTTATTCTTCAATCCATTGCAGTTTCTACTGCTGAAATTGAAACCATAAAAACATTGATTGAAAATAATAATTTTCCCAAAAGCCCAACCTATTACTTTCTTTATGGAAATATTGTTACTGTCGAAAATAATGGAGAAAGACCATACTATAAAGTAAACTTGGGGATTTCAGGTTCTGAGGTAAATACAGTAACTGGGAAAAACCAAGTGCAGCAGTTGGACACTGGTATTGTATTATATAGTTTCGATAAAAACAATTGGATAAGTTCTGATTATGCCGAAGCTGCATTTAATATAATAACAGGTTATGTATGGGACAACAAAATAATACCTAATCCAATAGAAGTTAATCCTTTTGCTGCATATTGGACAGGCGAAAATGGATTAAAAGAGAGATTGAATACAATTATTACGGAAGCCAATAATTTACCCATTGCAAACGACAATAAGGGAGCACGACTGTTGGATACGCCTATAAGAGATTACATTTATCAAGGTGATATTGAAAAAGTTACTTTTGAAATGGCATTCCGATTGCCATTTTATATGGAAGACATAAAGAAAACACCTTACACAAAACTGACAAATGGAAGAGACAATAATCCTTACTATACTAAATTTGATGATTGGTTTGGGTATGCAAATGGACTGAGAACTTCAGCAGGAAAAACACTATTGAATGAAGCAGGAAAGATAACAACAAATTATAACGATGATTATCATGATTACAACAAAGAGTTTCAAGACTTGCTAATAGTGAAACCCCAAAATAAAAGAGAGTATTATGTGCAAAAATTAGTATCTGCTTTTATTGCCAAAAATTTTGAATATGAGAATGCAAACTATATAGATATTGCACATATACCATATCCTCAAGGTAGTATAAAAAAGCAAGGGGGAGCACGAGATTTAACTGTATTAGTCAATTCTGCGATTATTTCGCAAGACACCAAAACTAAATTAGAAAATGAAAGTATTAAATATGCTAAAATAACCGATGGAACATATACTGGAGAAGAAATAACAAATGCTTATGTATCTAAATCAAAAGGTTCTTTTTACATTTATACTTATACTTGGAATGAAACAACCAATAAACCTAATTCCTCCGGACTTACGTTTGGTTTTGGATATGATATAGGACAAAATAAAAGTCTTGATAATTTTAATGATTATACCGGTTT
>JAISAD010000055.1 GCA_031266895.1 Bacteroidales bacterium | reverse complement strand
ACAATATTTTTGCAAATAATCTAAACTTTCCATCCCCTTGTGAAAAAGAAGGTCAATAATGGATATGCCCCTGTGAAAATGTGTGTGATGAACAAAAGAGCGCTCATACTGCGATAAGGTAAAACCCGTTGAAAAATCAACTAATCGCTTGGGAGATAAATTATGGCGCAAATCTACAGTTTCTACATAATTCTTTACATATTCCGATGTAAACGATAATACTGTTTTTGCCTTTAACAGTTTTAAAATTAGCGTGGTAATAGCTGTATTAAGCTCAAAAAGCGTCTCTGTTCTTTGAGTAAAAAACGGCTCCAAGTAGTCGCGATAATAGAGAAAATAGGGACTCTTACTGTAAGCGGTAATAATGGATTTCCAATGTTGACGTTGCCATGCCGTTTTATAATCTATCGCCACCTCCCTGATTGGCATCTTGCCGGCATGATGCACCACAGGAATAGAGAGCGTTTGTACACCCGTTGCGGTAACAATAGTGCAACGACTGCGGTAAGTCTGCTTCTGAAACAAATCGTGAGCCTCAATACAAGGCTCGCAATTTATTAGAAAATAAAAATACTCAACAGGAGCAAGATAAGCCGTTGCAAGAATAGCGCGTTGCATATCCTATCTGGAAATAATCAATTTTGACCGGGACAATTTTCCTGCATTCTGAATCTCAAGCATATACAGCCCCTCCGACAAATGTCCCAAATTGATTTCCGTGCTGTTTGAGAGCATTACGTTTTGAGTGTAAATTTGCCTGCCCATTAAGTCAAAGACTCTACACAACCCTTGCGGATTGTCAAAACTGCCGCTAATGGTAACCATCCCCGAAGTGGGATTGGGAGATACGGAACAATTTAAGATATAAGTATCGTGAATAGCAGTTAATTCACTGTAAAACAGTCCGTAATGTGTAGTAGCACCCGTATTGTCCGGATCTAGCCACCGCTTCAGATTATTGCTGCCACCGCTGGCATAATCATTACCATTAGTCCAGGCGTAATCCAATCGGCCATAATAATCCTTCCCCGATAATCCTTGAATATTGGGATCGGAGGAGGGACCGCAACCGCCGGGCTGGCAACCGCTTGATCCGCAACATAATGAACCAACAATCAAGCCATTGGCATTAAGTAATGGCGACCCCGACGAACCTCCTTCGGTAACCCCCTTGTTATTGGTTGTTTTCCATCTTACTTCCCAAAATTTGTTCCTTGAAATTGATGATGATACGCTTTGCGGAATACTTATCTTTTTATAGTCTCCGGCAGGATGATGAATGCAGCAACCCACCGTAGGCGTTACGGAACTATTGCTCCATCCGGCAAAATAGACACTGTCGCGAACATAATAGGGAATTGTACCAGTAATTTTCATCAATAAAAAATCGGAACTTGTGCCACTGTTGCCTTTTGCCTTTAACTCGGCGCCGGTAGCCGTAAACCCTGGCATGCCAGTAGAGGCATTACAGGTGGTTGTTTGATTATTATAGTAAAACTTCCATGTTTTATAATTATCGTAACAGTGTTCGGCACTAAGCATGTAAAGAGTATGATCATTTCTTACATTATTAATCATAGCCCCCGAACATGAGAAAACATTCCCGTTATACATTGTCATTTCAATATTCACAACAGAATGGATCTGCTTGCGAAACGGATCACCTTCGGAACAGGCCACATTAATTTCACAGGCACATGAACCGGAGGCAGATCGCAAAATACCCCGATACAAATGTCCGATCATATCCACAGTCAGCTCCCCATGAAATTTAGCTCCCTGCGGTTCATAATATTCCAAATAGATTACATCGCCCGGAATGGCTTCCGCATAAAAAATATTGCCCTCCATAGTATTGCGCACGTTATAGCTTCCAATAACGTAATCATGAGTCTCATTATACATAAAAAGATCGGCGCCATCGGGAATAAGAAACTTGGAAAAAGAGACCTCTATATTAGCTGCATCCGGCGATTTAAAGGCCACTCGCCAAATTTTATCGCCGTTAGGCAGCACATTAACTGTACCGCAGTTATCCATGTTATAATTGACCATGTGCGATACTCCTATACGCAATGGATTGCCGTTGTCGGCATTAAGCATATCTTCCGCCAGCAATGCATCATTATCGAAATGCGATAACTCAATAACCGGAACATTTTCCGAAATTTTTGATTTAAAACTTCTTGGAGAACCACCAAAACTTTCCTGTGCCCATGCTTCCGCATTAAAAAAAGCTAATGCTATGAGAAGCATTATTTGAACTTTACGTGCCATATTTTGTTTATGATTTTAAAGGCGCAAAAATAATAAAAAAAAGGCATACCTTTGCATTTAAAAATAAACACTGTTTTATGGTTAGAAAAAGAAAGATAAAATCTGAAATTGATATCTTTAAAGGAAATATAGAAGAAATTATTATTCAAGCACTTATAGAAAAAAAGGGGATAGATGTTCTATCCATAAATTTAAAAAAAATCAATCACGTCTTTTTTGATTACTTTATAATATGCAGCGGAAATTCTAAAGTTCATGTAGAAACACTGGCCGATTTTGTGCAGGAAACTGCCATTCGGTCGGCCAATACACGTCCCTCGTTTGTGGAGGGAACCACCAATGGCGAGTGGATTTTACTTGACTATTTCAATGTAATTGTGCATATCTTTCAACCCGAAGTCCGAAAATATTATAACATCGAAAAACTGTGGAGTGATGCCGAGTTTCAATATTTTTAATTATGTAAACCAGTATGAATCAGGAAAATAATAACGTAAACAATTCATCGTCGAAAAGTAAAAAGCCCAGAATCAAAATGAGTTGGGTCTATTTTTCCATTTTAGCTGCTATCCTTCTTTTTTTCCAATTTTATGGCAATGGTGGAAAAACAGATAAAATTGATAATCTTAAATTTGAAGAGCTTGTTGTAAATCAGGAAATTGATAATGTTGTATATATGCAAAAAGATGCTCAAGTAAACATCTTTTTGAAAAAAGAGGTTATTCAACGAAAAAAAGAGTACAAAAAGTTCCGGGAAAATGCGGAAAAAACACCTGAATATTACCTTATTACGACCGATTTTAAGCTCTTTAACGATAACTTGTCGGACATAAAAGAGAGCGCCGTCGCTGATAAACTGGCGCAGGACTCTGCATTAGATAAGCGCATTATTGCAAAGAGTTACGATTTTCCTATCAACCAGGATAACAGCAAAAATTGGGGTCTCGACATATTCGTTTGGATACTGCCAATAGTGCTGATAGTATTTCTATTTTATTTCTTTACTCGCTCCATGCGCGGTGGTGGTCCCAATGGAGGTATCTTCAACATCGGCAAATCGAAAGCTAAATTGTTTGATGAAAAAGGACAAACTTCCGTCTCTTTCAAAGATGTAGCCGGTTTAGAGGGGGCAAAATATGAAGTAGAAGAGATTGTAGATTTTCTGAAAAATCCTAAAAAATACACGGAATTGGGTGGCAAAATTCCCAAAGGCGCACTGCTGGTAGGCCCTCCGGGTACCGGTAAAACACTTTTGGCCAAAGCTGTAGCAGGCGAAGCTAAAGTGCCATTTTTTTCGCTGTCAGGTTCCGATTTTGTTGAAATGTTTGTCGGAGTAGGGGCATCGCGCGTGCGCGACCTCTTTAAAACGGCCAAAGAAAAAGCCCCCTGCATCATCTTTATTGATGAAATTGACGCCATTGGCCGTGCCAGAGGCAAAAATGTACTCTCAGGAGCTAATGATGAAAGAGAAAATACGCTTAATCAATTACTTACGGAAATGGATGGCTTCTCATCCAATACCGGCGTTATCATTCTGGCTGCTACCAACCGCGCCGACGTTTTAGACCGCGCCCTGTTGCGTGCCGGCCGTTTCGACCGTCAAATTCATGTGGAACTGCCCAACCTGAATGAAAGAAAAGAAATTTTCGAAGTACATGTACACCCGCTGAAATTGGGAAAAGATGTGGATTTGGAATTTTTTGCCAAACAGACACCCGGGTTTTCAGGTGCAGACATCGCCAATGTCTGCAATGAGGCCGCTTTGATAGCTGCTCGAACAGCAAAAAAAGAGATTAACAAAGAAGACTTTTTGGCTGCTATTGACCGGATTGTGGGTGGATTGGAAAAACGGGGCAGCATCATCTCCCCCGAAGAGAAAAAGGTTATCGCATTTCACGAAGCCGGTCATGCTTCTGTAAGCTGGTTGTTGAAACATGCCTCACCACTGGTCAAAGTTACTATTGTGCCGCGCGGCAAATCGCTTGGCGCTGCATGGTATCTTCCCGAAGAGCGCCACATTACCACCTACGAACAATTTTTCGATGAAATGACCGCCACTTTAGGTGGAAGAGCAGCAGAAGAAGTTATTTTCGGCGCCATCTCCACCGGGGCACTTAGCGATTTGGAACGTGTGAGCAAGCAGGCCTATGCTATGGTGGTCTATTACGGATTGAATAAAAAAATCGGTAATGTAAGTTATTATGATTCATCAGGACAGGCTGAATACAGTTTTAATAAACCATACAGTGAACAAACTGCGCAGAATATTGATAATGAAATACATAACATTATTGAATCGGCTTACGAAAAAGCCAAAGCCATTTTGAGCAAACATGTAGAGCAATTGACTCAATTGGCCAGCCAACTGTTGGAAAAAGAGGTTATTTTTGCCGAAGATTTAGAAAAAATATTCGGCAAGCGAAATGTATAGCATAATTTTCAATTGTATTGTTTATGGCAACAAATATTTTCAAAGAAGGAGGTGAGCGGAAAATTGCATTAAAAGAGGCTGTTAGAAAAAAAATAGCTAATGCCATATCTGAAGACAGATATAAAATTGCTAACATTGCCCTGCCTAAAGAGTCCTGGTTAGAAAAAAGCCCCAATCTCCAAAATGAATTTATTATCCTGTTTCGTAGTTTGGGCGGCAAATATATTCCTTGCACACGCGAGAATTTTTTATATAATTTGAAGCAGATTATCCAAAATAGAAGATATGCTACCGTACTCAATACCTCGAAATTATTGACGGAATCTCTAAAAAAATATGACATTCGGCATACAAATATTAAACCATACGGATCCAATGCCGATGTAGCCATAGTGTATGCCGAAGCTCTAATTGGCATTTCGGGAAGCATTTTTTCCTCCAGTCAACATTCATACTATGCTTCAGTTAAAAATTTAGCAAAAGATTTGATTGTTATCTCCTTTGCGGAAAACATAGTAGCTACGCTTTCCGAAGCCCTAACGTTACAACAACAAAACGGTGGCAATAAGGGTTGCATTTATGAGGTACTCACCCCCACGCTATTGCCTTCTCCAAACAAATACAGTGCTAAAGAGCCGCGTATCATTCTTATGCTCATCAAATAATAAAATCATGCGCAATCTGCTCACCCGTACTTTTATAGGCATTCTTTTTCTTGCGGTTGTCATCGGTTCGTTTTTTTTGCCACACCTCTGCTTTTATTTGCTTTTTACCGCATTTGCAATTATCGGCATGTATGAATATATCGCCATGATGCACAAGATCGGGTACAAAATACAATGGCTACTGCCCATTTTAATAACGCTACTGCTCTGCAGCACCGCCTTTTGCTTTGGCAGATATGCGGACACAGGCCTGAATGCAGGGATATGGATACGGATAGAACCACGATTTATAATTTTACCCGTGTTGACATTTATCGCAATATGGCTTATCCCGATTGTGGAACTTTACAGAAAACAGGAACAATCCACAAATATCATTGCCACTGCACTTTGGCCATTATTGTGGATTGCCATGCCTTTTGCCCTTGTTATCCTTTGGCAGAGTGTCTCTTCCGGAGTAGTGCTGGCTATGCTGATAATCATCTGGACTTATGACACACTGGCCTATTGCACCGGTTCACTCTTTGGAAAACATCGCCTTTTTGAACGTATTTCTCCCAAAAAATCCTGGGAAGGCTTGCTTGTTTCATTATTGTTAACCTCGGCGATTGCCACACTCTTTTATTTTATTCCCTATTTTCAAGCAGACAAAATTTTTACCACAATTTGGCACTGGACAGGCTTTGCCGCCATAATCATTGTGTCGGCTACTTTCGGAGATTTGGTTGAATCAATGCTCAAGCGTGGCTGTCAAGTGAAAGATAGCGGATATATTCTACCCGGACACGGCGGCATTTTAGACCGCTTTGATTCTCTGCTATTTGCAGCACCGTTAGGTGCTGTCTATTATGGCTTTTTTTCCGTAGTGTAAAGCATAATGACTTCCTATCCAGGCGCCAGACCTGTAGAGACGGGCGAAACCGACTGCCTGCACGCCTTTATGTCCCTTTTTCTTCCATTTCCTACAAAATTTAGAAAGTAAAAAACGCCTTCCCGTTCGTTTTTTGCGCTATTATTGCATTATAAATAACTCATTCTCACCAGCATACAAAAAAATAAAAAAAATAGCGGTTTGTATCGATTTTTTTTGCATAATTGAACTTCCGTTTTGGAACGGCATAAAAAATATTACTAATTTAAAATTTAACCAAGATGAAAAAATTTAGACTGACTCAAATTCTGATGTTACTGCTCTGCGGGGTTATAGAATTGGCCTTGAGTTGCGGAAAGGATTGTAAAAAGGGCGACCCCGTTTATCCGGCTACTGAAAAAAACTGCAATGTGCAAGCCCTCAGCCGCTCAGTGTCGGTTAGCGCCCCTCAGTTCGGTACCGAACCCAAAATACATAATACTATAAACTCAATAAATAACCTTAAAATTAAAACGCTATGAAACGTATCATTTTCATGCTTATGGCAGCCTGCGTGCTGCTGGCTTCCTCGTGCAAGAAGCCCGAGGAGCTTACCCTGCAGGAGAAGCCGCAGCGGCCGGGCGATACTACCACCGTAACGCCCGACCCGCCGCTCAATCCCAACGACTCCATTCTGCCTCCGCATATCGAGAAGTGGATTCTCTTCTTCTCGGAGGATTACCCGGGTTGCGGTTCCGGTATGCGGCTGCTGTGGCCAATGCCCGAAAACTGGTATGGCCCCGATGCCCGCGCCATTACCCTGAACTGGCGCGACAGCACCTACACCTCCGACGCCTACGACAATATCTTCCAGGCTATTGTACCCCGCTCGGGAAGCGTCCATCTGAAGGATACCCTAATACACGGTTTTGTATCGCGTAAAATTATTTTCGATAATGGCATATCCATGTCTCCTTTTCCTGAAATTACAGAATGGTTTTATTGGGTTGGCACCTCTTCCGATTATACTTTTAACGAATCTTGGGTACATGACTACCTGACCACCTATCCTGAAGTGCCCGACCAACTGGTGCATCTTCAAAAGCAGTACTGGCCGACTTCAACACCCAATCCCCAGCAATTTACCTATCAGTTCTTCCGGCTCAATCCACACGATTTTTATTCAGACAACACTAAGTCAAATCAATTAATTATTAATAACTTAAAATCACAAAACAATGACCAGTACAAGACCTATTCAAAGACGCACTAATGCGTCGCCATTTCCGGCGAAAATTATTACAATGCTGGGAATGCTTATCCTGGCAGCCTGCGTGCTGCTGGCCTCCTCGTGCGAGAAGCCCGAGGAGCTTACCCTGCAGGAGAAGCCGCAGCGGTCGGGCGATACTACCACCGTAACGCCTGACCCGCCGCCCGACCCCAACGACTCCATTCTGCCGCCGCATATCGAGAAGTGGATTCTCTTCTTCTCGGAGGATTACCCGGGTTGCGGTTCCGGTATGCGGCTGCTGTGGCCAATGCCCGAAAACTGGTACGGCCCCGATGCCCGCGCCATTACCCTGAACTGGCGCGACAGCACCTACACCTCCGACGCCTACGACAATATCTTCCAGGCTATTGTACCCCGCTCGGGAAACTTCCATCTAAAGGATTCGATACTCCAAGGTCATGCACAACCATGGCATAAAATTATTTTCGATAACGGCATATCCATGTCCCCCTTTTCAGAAATTACGGAGTGGAGCTATTATATAGGTACTTCTTCTTCCGGTTATGTTTTTATTAACGCACCATGGGTGCCCGACTATTTGGCCACTTATCCTGAAGCGCCTGACCAGTTGGCACACCTTCAAGCCCAGTACTGGCCAACTTCAACACCCAATCCTCAGGAATTTACCTATCAATTTTTCCGGCTCAATCCACACGATTTACCGACTTACACTAAATCAAATCAATTAATTATTAATAACTTAAAAGGACAAAACTATGAGAATTACAAAACCTGTTCAAAGACGCATTAGTGCGTCGCCATTTCCGGCGAAAATTATTACAATGCTGGGAATGCTTATCCTGGCAGTAGCCTTCTGCCCGCAGAGTTATGCGCAGATGCGGGTAAAGCGCCATGCCAATGGCATCAGCCTGCAGTCTGTGGCCTACCACCCCGACTCCCTGCGCCCCTGCCCGCCGGAGCAGTTCTTTCAAAAGGAGCTGCAGCTGGGCAGCGACCACCGGCTGCAGCTTACCGACTCGCTGCCCGTGGGCAGCACCACCTGCCGGCTCACCTACCAGCAGTACTACAGGGGATTGCCCGTAATAGACGGCCGGGTGGCGCTGCTCTACAGCAAGGGATGCCTGGTGCAGTATGGCGGCTTTTACCTCCCGATTGCCGAATTTGACACTGCGGCAACCCTGTCTGTTCAAGACGCCGAAGCGATATACCGCAGCCACTTTGCCCTGCCGGAATCGCTCAAGGTGGAGCTTGAAACAGAGAAGGCCATTGCAGAAAATCCCGACAGCGCAGCCCGGGCAGTAAATCCGGCGCTGCTCTGCTACAGGATAACCCCGGTGAGCGGCGCCGGCAAAACGCTCTGCCTGAACGCCCTCAGCGGCGCCGTGCTCTTTGAAAAGGGCCACAGTGCCGACGCCAGCCTCAACACCTACTACTACGGGCAGCAAAGCGTGCCCAATGCGGCCATCACCGCCGCCTCCTATTGCCCGGGCAGCGGCTATATGCTCAAAACGGCCGGCAGCGACAGCCGGATTGGCTTTGTGGTAACCGACCCCGACGGCTACTGGACCTATGCCGGCGGTACATTTGTGGGCAGCGACTGCTCCCCGTTTACCGATGCCGACAACAACTGGACGGCCAGCGATCCTGCCGGCCGTCAGTATGTATGCGCAGGATGCCTACTGGGGCACCTACAAGTCGCTGCAATATTTCTCCGACAAGTTTCACCACTACGGCATAAACGGCGTGGGGCACGACGCGACCGATGCCTGGTCGGTAAAGCTGGCGGTGGTGGTGGATGCTACCAGCTTTCACGGCACAGACTGGTGGATAACGGATAATTTTTACGACAATGCCCGCTTCTACTGGGAACCGCCCACTGTGTCAAGGGGCTGGAAACCCTTTATAAGCCTGATTCTGATTGGCGGCAAACTGCAGTACGACCACCTGGTCTCCATTGATGTGCTGGCGCACGAGGTGGCGCACGGGATCGACTACTGGACTTCGGGGCTGATTTGGCAGCAGAACATCGCCTCCTATCCCGAAGTGCCGGCTCTGGCCGAAGGGCTTAGCGACATCTGGGCTGCCGTAATAGAACGCGAATATGCCCCCACCGGCAATCCGCAGGATGTGTGGACCATAGGCGAAAAGCCGCTGGGCGGCAGCAGCTACATCCGCAATATGGCCGACCCCCAGGACTCCAGTGCCGTTATGCAAATGGTAAATCAGTATGGGGATAATAAATGGCAGTACTATTCTTCCACTGCCGATGCATCCAACGGCTACAACAGCTATGAGCTGAGCGGGGTGCTGTCGCACTGGTTTTACCTGCTGGCCGAGGGCAACGGCTGCACGGTAAGGGGCCTGGGCATGGACAAGGCGGCCAGAGTGGTATTCAACACCCAGCGGTCTGCCATTATGGGAATCCGGAGCTACCGCGACTTTGCACTGGGCACCATGGACATAGTAAACTACATGCGAAACCCCCGCTTTACCGAGGGCAGCGATCTTTTTCCCGGCCTGTACGACCCCTCCTTTACCGTGGACGACGCCTGCCAGGTGTTTAATGCCTGGCTGGAGGTCAGAGTTTTCAGCGAAGCGGATTATAATGTGTATAACTATCCTGCCCTGCCGTTTATCTCCAGCATGGGCGGGTCGCAAAACCTGCTCTGGGACGGGCTGAAAGTGTTTCGCAGCACGGTAACCATCCCTGCAAGGGTAACCCTTACCGTTACCGGCACAGCCCGCTTCTCTCCCGGCGCCGGCCTGGTCATAGAGCCGGGCGGCAAGGTAACAGTTGATGGGGGCACCCTCACCAACACCTGCGACAGCCGCATGTGGCAGGGCATCACCGTGCTGGGCAACAGCAGCCTTCCGCAAACCGAATTTGAGCGTCAGGGGTGGCTGCAAATCGGCAACAGCGCCACCATTGAGCACGCCGTATGCGCCATCCGCAACCATGCGCTTTTGCCCAATGGCTCTACCGACCTCGTCACCACCGGCGGCAACATCACTGCGGGCAGCAGCCGCTTTATCGACACTGCCCAGGCGGTATCGCTCGCCCCCTACACCCGCAGCAGCGGCAGCAGATCCACCACATTCACCGACTGCACCTTTGAGATTACGCCCGCCTACAGCTTCGACCATGCTGTAAACAGAAACCTGGTGCGTATAAAAGACACCAGAATGGTCTATTTCTACGGCTGCGACTTCAGCTATCCCTGCCATGCCTTTCCTGCCGGCCTTCCGGGCGGTCCAGAGGGGCAGGATCCGGATCATCAGTGGGTTAGCGCCATTTACGTCGTCAACACGCAGCTCACCGTAAAAGCGCGAGAGCTTTGCCCCGTGCCGGTTCTCGGCTGCAGCAGCTACGACAGTTGCAGATTCTACGGCTTTGAAACCGCCATAGAGGCCTACTATGCCGGCAACGGCGTTCCCCTGAAGGTAGATCGCACCAGATTCGATCGCAACAACCAGGGCGTAGTCATACAGGGCTATCCCAGCTTTTCGGTTACCAACTCCGACTTCCTCATTGGCAACGGAGTAAGCCTGCGCCCCCAGCGCAACCCGGTGGGAGTGGCCTCCCAGGTTACCCCCGTTTTCGAGCTGTACGGAAACAGTTTCAGGGGCAATACGGACAACGCTACGGGCATCCACATCTCCAACAGCCTTACCAGCAACAGCACCATCTACGGCAACAGCTTTAGCAGCCTGGCTGTAGCGCAGCATTTTACGGGGTACAACAGAGTGTTCGGCGGCGCCCCCGGTCAGGAAGGGCTGCGATACTTTTGCAACGTAAATGCCGGCAATAAGGATTATGATGTGCTGGTGGACAAGGTTTCTTCCCCGTATGCCGTATTCGTCATTACGCTGATGGCTCTGAACTATGATGCATTTTCACCTCCCCGTACTCAGGGAGTGGCCTATCACCAGACTTCCGACATTGCCGGTATGCCTGCCACCGGCAATCAGTTTTCCGATGCAGTAACCTGGCACATCGCCGATTATGCTTACAATCAAAAATATGCAGGAAGCACGCAACCCTGTGAGATGCCGACTCGCATCACTCCCACTGTAGGAGCATATTCGGACAAATCCAATTCCTGTCCCAGCATGAACGGCCTTGAGATTTGGCATGAACATATTAAATTTGAGGATATAGCCATAGCAGTCCCTGGCGGCATCATTGATCCCTCCGACAACCGCACCCTGGAACCGGCATATCACCATTTCAGGAACAGCACCAACACCCTGCAGTACCTCTACAACCAGCACATGAACAGCGACAATACCGAGGCGCTGCTGGATGCCGTGCAGGGCGAATGGAAAGATGACGTGTG
>JAISAD010000051.1 GCA_031266895.1 Bacteroidales bacterium | reverse complement strand
GGCATCGGGGCCAAACCAGTTTTCCGGAGGGGGAAACTCCTGCCGGTGCGGCACGCAGTAGTTTGTCTGGTAGCGTATCCAAATCCACTTCTCAATATGCGGAGGCAGAATGGAGTCGTGGGGATTGGGCGGCGGGTCGGGCGTTACGGTAGTGGTGGTGTCATCGCCCGACCGTTGCGGCTTCTCCTGCAGGATAAGCTCCTCGGGCTTCTCGCACGAGGAGGCCAGCAGCGCGCAGGCTGCCATTAACATAAAAATCAGACGTTTCATAGCGTTTTAATTTTAAGGGTATTTATTGAGTTTATAGTATTATGTATTTTGGGTTCGGTACCGAACTGAGGGGCGCTAACTGACACTGAGCGGCTGAGGGCTTGCACATTGCAGTTTTTTTCAGTAGCCGGATAACCGGGGGCGCCCTTTTTACAATCCTTTCCGCAACTCAAGGCCAATTCCATAACCCCGCAGAGCAGCAACATCAGAATTTGAGTCAGTCTAAATTTTTTCATCTTGGTTAAATTTTAAATTAGTAATATTTTTTATGCCGTTCCAAAACGGAAGTTCAATTATGCAAAAAAAATCGATACAAACCATTATTTTTTTTATTTTTTTGTATGCTGGTGAAAATGAGTTATTTATAATGCTATAATAGCACAAAAAACGAATGGAAAGGCGTTTTTTACTTTCTAAATTTTGTAGGAAATGGAAGAAAAAGGGGCATAAAGGCGTACCGGCAGTCGGTTTCAAAATTATGAAGTAACACAAAAACAGTGGCATGATGTAATGGATAGTTGGCCTGCCAAAGCACTAAATTTCTATGAATTATTTTTGTAGTAGTGATGCACGTAAATTTTCATAGTGATGCAAATATTTTTTCATAGCGATGCAAATAAATTTCCATAGTGATGGAAATTTACGTGCAACCCGACGCAGCTGCAGGGGAATTGCATTGCGGCAAAATCTATACCGAACCGGGCGTAGCGACGAGGAAATTTGTGCGGAGCATAAAATTACAGTTGTGTGCAGATTGAAAATTTTCATGTATTTTTGCACCCGTTTTTACAAGTTATAGAATATAAATTAAAATTAGAAAAAGTGAAACTCCTTAAAACGCCCTTCTGCACACAATCATTATAATTAGTAAATCGTATTTTATAAAACCCATTCCTCTCGCAGGGGGGCATGAGGAAACCGTAATTATTAACTGAATACAACACAAACTTTTTTTAATAAACAAAAATAATGTAGAGATGAAGAAACTATTCCTGATTTTAACAGTAGCTTTATGCTTTTGTGCTGCAAACAAAGCAACGGCTCAGGTAGTAGCCTCCGGCCAAACCGGAGACTGCACCTGGACGCTTACCGGCCCCGACGGCAATTACACGCTTACCATTAGCGGCACGGGCGCTATGGAGGATTATGTTGAGGAATCTCCTCCCTGGTATTCATATCAGAACAGCATCCGAATTCTGATCATAGAGCAGGGTGTAACTACTATTGGAGACAGGGCTTTTGCCGGTTGCAGTGACTTAACTGGCGCATTGACTATTCCCAATTCGGTGATGACTATTGGAGATATGGCTTTTTTCAATTGCTTCGGCTTAACTGGCTCGCTCATTATTCCCAATTCGGTTACCACTATTGGAGAATATACTTTTTACTCTTGCAATGGCTTTACTTCGGTAACTACAGGCAATTCGGTTACCACTATTGGATATTATGCTTTTTCCGCTTGCCACGGGTTAACTTCGGTAACTGTAGGTAATTCGGTTACCACTATTGGAGAATCTGCTTTTTACAATTGCGACGGCTTAACAGAAATGTATGTACAGGCAGCGACACCACCTTCAGTTAGCTATGGCGCCTTTGATAGCGTCCCCAAATCCATTCCCGTATATGTATGCGGTTCGGTTGAGGCTTATCAAAATGCGAGTCGTTGGCGTGAATTTACCAATATTGTATATGGATGTGTCGGGATAGAGGATGTATCGCTGGAAAACGGTGTGACGCTTTACCCCAACCCCGCCACAGATTATATAAATATTGTACTGCCGGAGCATGTGTCTTATGCCGGCTTTACGCTTTGCGATATGCAGGGCAGGGTGCTAATCCGTCGGGAAATTGGCAATCGGGCGGAGATTTCGGTAGGCGGCCTTGCGGCGGGCGTGTACCTGTATAATATGACAACAGAACGGCAACAGTATCGCGGGAAAATAGTCATCAGGAATTAAAAGAGAGAGGCAAGATATTTTCACTTGTCGGCAAAGATATTTTCTATTATTTTTGCCGACAAATTTTTAGATACGCATTATATTACAAATGAAGGGATTTAGATTTATTGCCATCGCATTGCTGATTGTGATAATGGCGCTTGCTACCATTTTAGAAACCATTAAGGGCAGTGAATGGGTTTTACAGAATATTTATCACAATATTGCTTTTATGGCATTGTGGGGCATTGCCTTTTTGCTTTTCCTGCTTTATGAAATAAGGAGCAGGAACTATAGGAAAAAGCCTTTTAAGCTGGGGCTTGTTATCGCTTTTGGGCTTGTGCTGGCGGGGGGGCTGGTTACTTTTTTATCAGGAAAAAGCGATACGGTACATCTTCGCAAGCATGTAACTTATGACGAAGCAAACCTGTCTCAATTTAATTTTCCTTTCCATATTACCCTTTCTGATTTTGAAATTCAATACTATCAGGGTACTACTACGCCGGCCAATTATGAAAGTTCGCTTATTATTCATGCTCGAAATCAGGATATTCCCATAAAAGTATCTGTAAATCACCCTATAACCTATAAGGGCTACTGTTTCTACCAGACTTCTTACGATACCGATTTGAATGGAACTGTATTGACGGTTACCCATAATCTTGCGGGAATATGCATCATTTATACAGGCTATCTGCTTATAGCGCTTTTATTTATCGCCAAATTTATTCATCGCTACTGGAATCTGCGCAGAAGGGCTGTTGCCAAGTTGCCTGTGCTGCTGCTTCTGCTGCTGCCGCAACTGCTTTCGGCTCAAAAGACTGTTACCAGAGAAGAGGGCGAAGCTTTGGGCAAACTGGCTGTCTATTATCGCGGACGAATTGCTCCCCTGAATACTTATGCCATAGATTTTACACGCAAGTTGACGGGCAAAACTGCCTATAAGCAGTTTTCCGCCGAACAGGTGCTGGCTGGCTGGCTCTTTTATCCGGAAATATGGCAGCATGAGCCAATGATTAAAGTTCGGAGCAAGGAGATAAGGCAGCGTTTGAATATTGAAGGCAGGAGTACATTCGGTCGTTTTTTTACACAGGATGGCGTTTCAAAATTACCTTTTTTAGGCCTTTTGCCTACTGATAAGGGCATTATGGAGGTGGAGGAAAAGATAGGCATTATTACTCAGCTGCATAACGGAAACAGCCTTACGGTGTTTCCTCAAAAAAACAGATGGTATGCCCCTGTTGAGAATTTGGACGAAGCCAATCCGCAGGATACCGTTTTTATAACCCATATTTTACAGCTTTTGTATGAGAGCGTGGAGCAGGAGCAGCATGTGCAGACCAGGGAGATAATAGAAAAAATGGCACTTTTTCAGCAGTCAAGGTGCGAAGCCGGCGTAATTTCCAAAACTAAAATTAATATGGAGATTCTGCTCAATACCATTCCTTTTACCGCTCTTTTTCCCATTCTGTTTATTTTGGCGCTGCTTACTTTCGGGTATCTTGTGTGCACTGAAAATGTGCAGCGAAAATTAAAGTTCGTACCGCTCGCAATGCGCGTGTGTTTGCTTGTGATATGGATAGCGCTTACGCTGTTTATAGCATTGCGCACTTACATTTCAGGCCATTTGCCATTCGGAAACGGATATGAAACCCTGCTGTTTCTGGTTTGGCTTGTGCTTTGCTTGACGTTTTTCTTTGGCAAGAAATCGAATTTGCTGCTCTTTGGCGGGCAGCTTCTTGCCGGGTTCGGGCTGTTAACAGCTAATCTTAATGCCTTGAATCCGCAAATTAGTTCGCTAATGCCGGTGTTGCATTCGCCATGGCTCACTATTCACGTTTCTATGATGATGATTGCCTATTCGCTATTGGCTTTTATCTCCATTATAGCGATCATTTATTGGGGTATCAGGCTTTTCAGGAAGGAACAGCGGGCACATTTGCAGCCGCTTACCAGACTTTCTCATGCATTATTGCTGCCGTCGGTGGCGTTGCTTGTATTGGGCATTATTACCGGTTCGGTTTGGGCAAATCTTACATGGGGGCGCTGCTGGGGATGGGATCCCAAAGAGGTATGGGCGCTTATTACTACTCTGGTGTACGGATTGGCCTTGTGCAGGCAGGATATTGCCTTTCTTAAAAAAGACCGGATTTATCATATCTGGATGCTGATCGGCTTTTGCATGGTTTTGATTACTTATTTTGGCGTTAACGTGTGGTTTAGCGGTTTGCACAGCTATAATTAAGCCAGCAAATCCGGCCGGCGGGCTTGAGTGCGCGCGAGCTGCTGCTCTGTTTTCCACTCTTCGATTTTTTTCGCATGTCCCGACAGTAAAATATCGGGGACTTTATGCCCCTGGTAGTCGGCAGGACGGGTATAGACAGGCGGCGAAAGCAGCCCGTCTTGAAAAGAGTCGGTCAGGGCAGAAGTTTCATCATTGAGCACGCCCGGAATAATGCGGGCTACGGCATCCACAATAATCATAGCGGCAATTTCGCCTCCCGACAGCACATAGTCTCCAATACTGATTTCCTCATCTATAAAGAGTTCGCGCACCCGCTCATCCACTCCCTTATAATGGCCGCATAAAACCATCATGTTTTTATGGAGCGACAGTCGATTGGCTTTCTGCTGATTGAATGTTTTGCCGTCGGGAGTCATAAAGAGTACGGCATCATAATGGCGTTCCCCTTTCAACTGTTCAATGCAGGCGGCAATCGGCTCAATCATCATTACCATGCCGGCGCCTCCGCCAAACGGATAGTCATCGACCCTGTGGTGCCTGTCTGTAGAATAGTCGCGAATATTGTGGATATGCAACTCCAGCAGCCCTCGCTCTACGGCTCTGTGGATGATGGAGTGGGCAAAAACGCCGGTAAACATATCAGGGAAAAGGGTCAAGATATCAATTCTCATCGTTACAGTTTTTCAATTAGCATCATGCCGTCCCGAAAAGGCAGGAGCATGTTTCGCACTCGCGGATCAATCTGCACTTTTTTGTTAAAGGCAACAATTGCTTTTGTATCCTTATCGTTGTGCGCCACCTCTTCCACTACTTTTGTGTTCCACAGTACGTTGTCGGCCAGTATAATACCTCCTTTACGCATCTTGGGCAGTATCAATTCGTAACAGGCGGCATACTCCTCTTTATCGGCATCGATAAAGGCGAGGTCATAATCGGAAGCAGCCAGCTGGGGAATAATATTGAGGGCATTTCCGATATGGAGTGTAATGTTTTCAGGGCAAGGGGAGTGCTGGAAATATTTCAGGATAAAATCTTCCAGTTCCGCATTCGATTCTATGGTGTCAATGTGGCCGGATGCCGGCATGCCGGCGGCAAAGCTAAGTGTGGAATAGCCGGTGAAGGTACCAATTTCGAGTACTTTTTGCGGTTGCATCATTTTAGCAATAAAGGTAAGAAACATTCCCTGCAGTTTGCCGGAGGCCATGCGAGGGTTCATGGTCTTGAGGTGTGTTTCGCGCCACAATTGATACAGGAGCACATCCGGATCGGAGGTGTGAACCTTGCAATAGTCTTCGATGTTTTCGGCAATCAGGTCAAACACAGCAAAATATTATTCGATAGTGTCCATAATCTTGTTTACCTCGGCTTCGGTTTGGACTAATTTGGCCTTGCAAACGGCAATCAACTGAGAGGCGTGCTTGATTTTTTCCGCCAGTTCATCAATAGGAATATCGGCATTTTCCATTTGCTGCACAATCTCCTGTAGCTCGGCAAACGCTTTTGCATAATTGGTTTCCTGATTATTCATATCCTTAAAATTTGGCTGCAAAAATACGGAAATATTCGCTCAGCAAACGAACTGATACTTTTTGGAGCTTTAGAAGGAATACCCTATCCCAATGGCTAAAATTTCTCTAAACTGTACTCTCTGGCCGGTTTTGATGGTGCCTTTGGGTACGTTTTTGGTGCCGCGCCTTACGCTGTAGGTGATGTATTCCTGGTCTCTGTATTTGAGTGTGGTGCTGAGCGATACCGACAGCACTTTCAGGAATGTGTAGGATATGGTTAAATCCCAGTCCACGTCAAAGTTTCCGAAAACCTGATGCCTGGCTGCATCCATGTGCGGCAAATCCTTTTGTGCCTTATAGTCGAAGTGATAAGGGGTAAAGAGGGTGAGAGTGGACATGATTTTCATATTTTTTATCGGGCGGTAATTGAGGGTAAACTTGAATGTTAAACCGAAGGAGGCTTTAAAGGTTTTGTTGGTATCGACGCCATAGGAGGCTCTTAACGAATCTATTAAGCATGAGGTTACTCGACCGGCAACCGGCGAGCAGTAGGCCGAAAACATAGAGTCCGGTTTCCAGTCTATACCGACCGACATGTCTGTGTAGGAGGGGGACAGGATGTGAGAATTTAAAGCTCGGTATTCATCGTTACCATTGCGAACATACTGATAGCCTTTATCATACTGGCTTTTAAAGCTTCCCATTATCGTAATAAACCATGATTTGGCAAATTCATATCCGAACTTGCTCGACAGCAGGATTTTGTCGTTTGACTTGCGAAACGGATACTTGGTGTCGCGGTCGGCGTACTGCGACCCAAAGTAGGTGTCGGAGGTGTACATCCAGCCGTATTCGGAGTTGAAATTGGTTTCCCATGCCAATTTGTTTTTCTTGTAAATAGCCAGTACATTGGCATGCAGGTAGGCATTTCCTGTATTGCTGCCGCCGCCTGTCCAGTTCCAAAGGCCTATTTGGGAGATGTTTAATCCTGTAATACCACTGAATTTCCAATGTTTCTTTTTGGTGGTGTCGGGAGAGCTTGCGGTTGAGTTTCCCTGAGCAGCCAGGCTGAGGGTAACATTAAGAATAATAACGAAGAACACTGTTTTTTTCATAATTTCATATTTTAATTTGTTCAGGCTTGGTTTCTAACTCTCTATTTACAGGGGTTTTGAAAACAAAATCCTTGATCTTCAACCTCTATCGATTCAATTTATGGTAGGTTCGCCACCATCTTTCCGGAATTTTATTTTCGCAGGCCATTTCAAATTCCTTGAGGGTGCAGGGGAGGAAGTAGAAGCGTTCCATGTTTTTGCTGAGGTTGACAACGGGAACTACCATCCACCAGCGGTTTGTCTGTTTGCTGCAATAGAAGATAAGATCCTGCGTGGTGTCCGAAACTGTGATGGAATGCTGGGTGTAAGCCGTCTTATTTTTAAAGAGGGTATCGCCTGCGCGGTGCAGGTAGCCCTCCACAAAGTACCATAGTATGTGGCTCACCAGCTGGGCGGTTTGACTGTTGTAGTCCTGCATCGGGTCAAATTCGAAGATGCCGAACATGGTGAGCTTGTCACTCATGCCGGCAAACTGCGCCACCTGGCAAATTTCTTCGCCGTAGAAGCCGCTGACGGTGCTGTGGGGCGAGCCGGGCGCATCTGCGCGCCTTACTGCTGCCATGTCAATGGTGAGCAGGTCGGCATTGCGCACAATGGGCTCAATCTCTTCCATGTTTTTGCGCATCATGCCCACGCGGTAGGTTTCAAAAAAGAGCTGCCGCATCAGTTCGCTGCTTTCGGATGCTACCAGGTAGCTTTGGTAGCCGATGTTGGCGTAATTGAGCAGGAAGTTGGGCTGCTGCATCACAATTTTGTCGAGGTAAGCGTTGGCTTTAATGGGCGATTCTTCGCTGCCAAGGTCGAAGCGCGAATCGACAGCGACCATGTTGACGACCTGCTCCAGCGTTACGTAAGCGCTATAGAGGGCATAGGCCAGATCGTTGCTTCCGCCCAGCACAACAGGTATAATATTGTGCTGCAGCAAGTGAGCTGTCAATTCGGCGATGGCGATGTAGCTGTCTTCTATTGTTTCTCCGATTACGAAGTTGCCGAAATCCACAATTTTAACCGCTTTTTTCCAGTTGTAGAGCTGATAGAACAGGCGGCGGATTTCGTCGGGCGCCAGCTGGCATGATGCATTTTGATAATGATTGCGGGATTCGGGGATTCCGATGATGCCGATTTCGGCCTCGTCCAGGCTTATGGCAGCGGCAGGCGAATAAAAGGCAGTGCAGCTGCCCAGCTGCTGGGGATGCAAATTTTCGGAGAGGCCGAGCGTTTCCTTGTCAACAGGCGTCAGGTATTTTTCGATATGCTTCATGCCTTATGATTTTTTGCGTGCCACCCGCTTTCTTTCGGTGGGCTTGCTGTTGCTGATTATGGCTTGGCAATCGGCATAGGTAAGATTTTCGGCCACGTATTCTTTTGGTATTTTATAGTTGCTTTTGCCGTGTGCTATGTATGCTCCATAGCGTCCTTTCAGCACGCGCAGTTCGGAATCTTCCGAAAATTCCCGAATTACGTTTTTTGTTCCGGTGCTGTTCAAATGTTCAATGGCCTGTTCCAGGGTCAGTTCCATTATGTTTATATCTTTGCTGAGCGTGGTGTTTTTATCGTTGTATTTCAGGTAAGGGCCGTATCTGCCTGTTGCCTTGTACAGCTCTTTGCCTTCGTGAAGGCCCAGCAGCACCGGCTCGCGCGATTTGTCTATGTTGCGTTTGGCCTCAATGGCTTCAATGCACTCTTCGAGGGTTGCGCTGCAGGGGTCGAGGGTTTTGGGCAGCGATACAAAGCTTTTGTCATGCTTTATGTAGGGGCCAAACCGGCCGAGGCCGATTGTGATTTCCTGGCCTTCAAATTCGCCCGCGCTGCGGGGCAGGCGGAACAGTTCCAGGGCTTCTTCCAGGGTGATGGTTTCGATGGACTGATTTTTGTGCAGGCGGGCGTAGCGGGGCTTCTGCTCGCCGTCGCTGCTGTCGCCGATTTGCGCCATGGGGCCATATTTGCCCAGCTTTACCAGTACCGGCTGACCGCTGTCGGGATGTACGCCCAGCGAGCGCTCGCCGCTTGCCTTGGCCGAATGTTCAATGGCCTGGTTTATGGAGGTGTGGAAGTCGCCATAGAAGAGGTTTAACATGTTGGGCCATGCTATTTTGCCTTCGGCTACCTCATCAAACTGCTCTTCTACACTGGCGGTGAAGCTGTAGTCCATGATGGCGCTGAAGTTCTGTTCCAGATAATCGTTTACTATAATGCCTATGTCTGTGGGAAAAAGTTTGGATTTTTCCGCTCCATAGGTTTCTTTCTTTTTCTCCTTGCTGATCTGCTCCCCTTTTAAGGTGATGATTTGTACGGTGCGCTCTTTGCCTGCACGGTTTTCCATGGTTACATATTCGCGTTTCTGAATGGTGGATATGGTGGGCGCGTAGGTGGAGGGGCGGCCTATGCCCAGCTCTTCCAGCTTTTTTACCAGACTGGCTTCGGAGTAGCGTGCCGGCGGCTGCGCGTAGCGCTCCTTGGCGGTGATGGCCTGGGGATGCACGGTTTCATTTATGTTCATCAGGGGCAGCAGTCCTTTCACCTCTTCGTCTTCCTCGTCTTTCGATTCGGTGTAAACTTTCAGGAAGCCCTGAAAGAGTATTACTTCGCCGGTGCAGATAAATTTTTCGGGACGGTTGGAGACGGGAATGGTAATGGTGGTTTTTTCTGTTGCGGCGTCGCTCATTTGCGAGGCGATGGTCCGTTTCCATATCAGCTCATACAGCCGTTTTGCGGAACTGTCTCCCTGAATGGCGAGGGCATTCATCTGCGTGGGGCGAATGGCTTCGTGGGCTTCCTGTGCTCCCTTGCTTTTTGTAACGTACCGGCGTGTTTTTGAATAGTCTGCGCCGTAGCGGCTGATGATTTCTTCCTTAGCCGCATGGATGGCCATGGAGGAGAGGTTTACGGAGTCGGTACGCATATAGGTAATATAGCCCGCTTCGTAGAGCTGCTGGGCTACTATCATGGTTTTGCTGACCGAGAAGCCCAGTTTTCGGGAGGCTTCCTGCTGCAGGGTGGAGGTGGTGAAGGGCGGAGCGGGGCTTTTTTTGCCCGGGCTTTTTTCTACTCCACTGACTTTAAAGGTGGCCGATTTGCAGGCTTCCAAAAATTCCAGCGCCTCCTTTTCCGTTTCAAAGCTTTTGTTCAAGTCGGCTTCGAGCACGTTTTTGGCGGCATCTTCCGATTTGAAGAGGGCAGATGTCTTGTAGGCCGATTTGGAGTCGAATTGAGCAATTTCGTGTTCACGCTCTACAATGAGGCGCACGGCTACCGACTGTACGCGCCCTGCCGAGAGCGACGGCTTTACCTTGCGCCAGAGCACGGGCGAGAGTTCAAAGCCTACCAGCCTGTCCAGAACACGGCGTGCCTGCTGGGCATTCACAAGGTCAATGTCCAGCTGACGCGGATTTTGCAGGGCGTGTTCAATAGCTGTTTTTGTGATTTCGTGGAATACGATTCTTTTTATTTTTGAAGCCGGAATTTTGGCCGCTTCCATTAAGTGCCATGATATGGCTTCGCCTTCACGGTCGTCGTCAGTTGCCAGCCATACGGTTTCGGCCTCGCCGGACAGTTTTTTTATATCGGCAATCAGTTTTTTCTTATCGTCGAGTATTTCGTACTGGGGAGCAAAATTGTGCTTGATGTCAATGCCTATTCCCTTGGCGGGCAGGTCGCGCACATGTCCTTTGCTGGATATTACTTCGTAGTCTTTTCCGATAAACTTTTGTATGGTCTTTGCTTTGGCGGGCGACTCTACAATAATCAGATTTTTACTCATACAATTACACGTTAAAAAGTTAAAGTTACATTTTTTTTGAAACAGCGCTGCAAAAATAGCAAATATTTTCGGATTCGGCACACTCCTTCGTATTTGGAGGTACCGCACCGGGCTTGGGAGTGCCGCACCAGGGGGAGTTACAGCACCAGTACCGTGCCTGCATAGGCCTGTTTTTTGTCTTGCAGGGGCGTATAATATATAATGTAGGAAAAGGTTTGCCTGCTTTGCAGTTCGCCCTTAAATTTGCCGTCCCACCTGAAGCCGGGATCATGCGAGCTGAAGACACAGTTGCCCCAGCGGTTGTAGATATATATCTCTACAGTTTCAAAGGCGTCGGGGTTGGAGAGGTAAAACTGGTCGTTAATGCCATCGGGGTTGCCGGGCGTTATCGTGTTGGGTAGCAGCAGCAGGGGCTTGCAGGGGGCTATCTCTATGGTGGCTGTGGCCGTGCACTTGCCCGAGGAGTCGCTTGCCGTAACGGCGTAGTGCCCCCGCGAGGTAACGGCAATGGAGGGGGCAGTTTCGCCGGTGCTCCATTTTATATCGGTGTTATCGGTGAGGGCTGTGAGTTCGGTGTAGTATTTTTCGCAGAAGTCTTTGGGGGTCATGTCTATTTCCACGGCTACTTCGGGCACTGTGAGCCGAAGCGTTACGATGCTGTCGCAGCCGGCGGCGGTTTTCAGTTGCAGCATGTATTCATAGATGCCAGGCGACGGGGGCGGGGTAAGCGAGAAGCCATGTTTTTGGTAGAGTTCATTCATGCAGCAGATGTCTTCCAGCCGGACGGTGTAGGGCGTGCTGACCGTAAGGTGGAGCGTGGTGATGCTGTCGCAGCCGGCTACGGTTTGCAGGTTGGCCGTCCAGGTTCCGGGTTCGGTGCAGGTGTCTCCGTTGAAAAGGTAGCTTTCGCCTTCGCAGATCGAAATGTTCAGGGTGTTGTTCCAGGCCTGATTTACGGTGAGGAGGAGCGTTACCACCGTGTCGCATTCCGCGCCCGGAATGGCGGCCGTGTAAGTTCCGGAGGTGCTGAGGCTGCTTCCGTAGAAGTTAAAGGGATCGCTGGAGCAGATGGTGTCGATTATGGTTTTTCGATGCAGCGGCTTTACGGTAAGATGGAGTATTACGGTGCTGTCGCAGCCGGCGGCATTTTGCAGATTCACCATGTGGACAGAGTCGCCTGCCACGGTTTGGCCGGGGAGCGAAATGCCGTTGTTATTATAGGGTTCGCTTTCGCAAATGGTGTCAAATATTTCTACCGTGCCATTGTAGATTACGGATACCTCTTCGTCTGACAAGCCTCGCTGATATATCATGATATCGTCAATATCGCCCAAATGGTACTCTGTTGTGCCGTGGGGGTCTTTTCCGATATACAGGTTGTTGTTGACGTTAAACGGATAGTTGTTGGATGTGACATTGACAAGGGGGGCTTCCGTGTTATCAATAAACAACCGGCAGCTGCTGTTTTCGAAAATCATTACAATTTGATACCACTCGTTTACCGGCAAGTGATAGGCAAACAAAAACTCGCTTCCATTAAACAAAAGGGAAATGTTGTGTATATTGGTCTGATTATTATAGGAAGCCTGTATTCTGAATTGAATGGGCAGGGCATTGGAAGCGCTTTTGCAGAATGGTGAAATGTTATTACTCAATGACTTTATCCAAAAGGAGATGGTAAAATCGGTGGTCAGCGCCGATAGCTGAGGGGCATTTGGAATCTCAATCCAGTCGTTAATTCCGTCAAAATGATACGCGCTGTTGGGGTTTCCGTATCTGTCGGCTGTGAGCGTTGCGCCGTAAACCGTGCCGTGATTGGCATTTGGAGTTTCGTCGTGGGCATTGCCATTGAAGGGATACCAGGCAATCAGGCCATCGGTAACTATGCTGCTTAGCAGCGTGTCGCAGGGGCTTGCCACCGTCAAGTTCAGCATCCATACAGTGTCGCAGCCATTGGTGCGGCTGTATTCATGCAGCCCTGCCTCATTTTGCGCGGGCAGCGAAAAGCCGTTTTCCTCATAGGCCTCGCCCATGCTCACGGTGTCTGCCCTGTATAGGGTAACCATGGCGGAAGGCGGCGCGTATGCCGCCGGATAGTTGTAGAGCGCATTGATTTCCGATTGCGAAAGGGCGCGGTTGTAGTACACAATATCGTCGAGCCTGCCATTGAGGGGATACCAGTAATTCGGCTCTACTCCACAATTGTAGCCATAGCGCCCGAAATCCAAATCCTTGACATTGGCCTGCGTAAAATGAATTTGCGAGCTGTAGGTTTCGCGGTGCTTCTGCATGCCGTTTATATACATGGTAATGGAAATGGAATCGACCACCACCGCCACGTGCCTCCATTCGGTATTGATGCAGCTCTGGCTGTCGCTATAGGTAAAATCTGCCACATTGCTGCAAACGGTATTATTATGAATGGAAAAGCCAATGTCCTGTGCCTGGGCTGCAAAGTTAAAGGCATAGCTCAAGTTAAAGCCGCCCCTGTCGCCATCCTTACTGATAAAATTATGGATTGCTTCTGTGGTATTGCTAAAAAATCCCCAGGCATCCATTCCGCCCGCATCGTCGAGCTTAAACCAGCAGGCAACAGTAAGCTCCCTGTCGAGATAGAGCGAGGGCGAGTTCGGAATATGGATGGCGCCCGAATTGTAGAATCCATCGAGCTTTACCGCCCTGTTGGCCACGCCAAAGCGATCGGGGCAATAAGCTGCGCCGCTAAGCAGGGTGCCATTGTTGCCGTTGCCGCTCGCATCGCTTACATTGCCATCGAGCAACCAGTGCCCTTTTAATCCATTGCCGGGAATTTGGGCAAAAGCGCCACTCCCCATAAGCATGAAACAGGCAATGCCTGCTGCCCAAATGCTGCCCCTGCGAGACAGTGTTCTGCTTGTTATCTTATTATTCATAATAAATGCTGTAATGTTTCTGTCTATGTCATACTAATATTAAATATAATTCGGAATTACGCCTGCAAAATTACTAAAAAATATAATGCTCCATACAAAAATAAATAATAGCTTGCGTATTCAAAAATTTTATGTATCTTTGCCCCCGATTTGAAAAAATCAAAATGCGTTCTTTATT
>JAISAD010000010.1 GCA_031266895.1 Bacteroidales bacterium | reverse complement strand
ATGCAGCACTACGCCCTGATTATTGCGGTTAAAATCTGTGCGGTCTATTTTGGCAGGGGTGCTGTTGCCGGAGTACCAGACCTCTATGGCGGTTTCAAAGCCGGTGAATCTGCAACTGTCGTAGTTGTTGCAGCCCAGGCAGTAGGGACTGAGATTGCGAGCCTGCACGGTGATTTCCGCATTAAAGGCATAGATGGCCCTTGCCCCGGGGATTAGGGGAGTGTTGGGGTCAGGATAGTCCGGCGCGGCATAACAGGGGTAGCTGAAGTCGCAGCCGTCGAAATAGACCTTTTTTACCTCTTTGATGTCCACCAGGCTTTTGCTTACAGGGTGGTCGAAGCTGTAGGCGGGCTGGATGGTAAACTCGCAGTTGGCGAATGAGGTGGCCCTGCTGTCGCTGTGGGTGTAGGGGGCTAGCGATACCATTTGGGCATTGTCGATAAAGCGGCTGTTGCCCGCCGAGATATTGCCGCCGGTGGTGCTGAGGTCGGCAGAGCCGTTCAAAATGTCGTAGTTGCGAATGGCGCAAACGGCGTGCTCCACAGTGGCGCCGTTGCGGATGTAGAGCTGTCCCTGACCGTCTGCCGTGAAGTCAAATTGCGATGCATTGCTGTGTCCCAGCACTGCGATGCCTTTCCACATTTGCCCTTCGCACTGGCTGGTAAGGGTGCCGCCATCTACAATCAGCTTGCCGCCCTGCTGAATTATAAATTCTGCGTCGGGAGCGCAGTAGCAGGTGGAAGTAATGGTAAGGGTGGCGTTTGCCTTTATAATTATGGGTTCGTTTACATTCTTAGGTGTATTCCATACCACATTGCCTTCAATCGCTTGAGTATTTACCGGTTCAGGCATATTGGCTCCATATACGCCTACTGCTGCCCATGCCTTTTCCACAATAACCGCATCCTCAGCCGTAAGCAGGCCGCTGTTGACCAGGTCGCTTACGGCCAGCGCCATATTGTCCTTAATACTGTACATGTCTTCAACTGCAGTCAGGAGCGTGAGCGGCACCAGATAGTAGCGCTGAGCCCTGTATATCAGCTGAGCCGCCTTTGCCATGCCGATGCCTTTGAAGCAGCCGTTGCCCTCTACCACATAGTAGAACCAGTGCGACAGCACCCCGCTTTTGACGTAGGCATTGCCGCTGTTGAAAGCGACGTCCTGATAGTAGCCGCTCATGGGGGTGCGGGCGGTGGAGTTGCCGGGGTTCTTCATGTCGCGCAGGCAGCTGAAGCCGGAAAGCAGTGAATTTTGCAGCGGCTTCTCTCCTATTTTCCAGCAGTTGTCCCCTTCGGGAGCATACAGAAATTCCAGCACTGCTCCCCAGATGTCGCCAAGCCCCTCGCTGAGCGCGGTAGCCGTTTCGCGGGTGCTCGTCTGGGTATTCAGCCGGGTCAGGCGAAATATTTTATTCATGTAGTGCGCATATTCGTGCGCCAGAATGTCTATGCTGGCAAAAGGCCGGCCGAAAAGAGGCTGGCCGATTACAAACACGGCATTTCTGCTTGCGGTAGAAGGATCCATTTGATAGTCAACCGCTGCGGCATTGTCGCAATAGGACCACCGCCCCTCGCGGTAGTCAATAAAGGCAATGGCCGAACCGTAGGTGCCAAAGTTGTGCACGTCTCTGAAATAGTGCACAATATTGTACAGCCCCCAGAAAACATCGTGCGCATGCACCGTGGCAGGGTGTTCGGCGCTGCCCCACGCATTGTCGTTGTCGCGATAGTGGGCATAAAGCTCGTTGTGGCTGTAGGGCGTATTCAGCGCGCTGTTTTGCAGGCAAAGCATGGGGCTTTCCTCTACGCACAGCACATAGCTGCCGCCCTCGTGGTTGAGCACGGGCAGTTCGAGATGGCGATTGCCGGAGTAGAGGGTTTGCAGCTCTACCGGCACAGTCTCCACAGCGGCCTCCGCAGCAGGCATTTCGGCCTCAATATGGCCGGTCTTTATATTGATGTAGAGCCAGCCGGCTTGCAGGGGCAGCTCCCTGGCTGCTATTTTATAGCACAGCGCTGGCACAATGGCCTCCTTTGTTGCATGGGCAATAAATACCTTGTACACGGTAAACGTTATGGAGTCCTGATTTATGGAGTCCATTATCGGAAAGTGCTGTCTGTAGATGCTTTTTGCCCTGTCGGGTGAAACGGCACAGGCGGTGTCGAAGTTATGAATCGGGACATACTCGCCCAGAAAGCGGCGCAGCTTTCCGTTTTGGTAATGCAGCCTCAGCAGCGACTGCTCTACCTCTATGCCCTTGTAGTACTGGATACAGGAGCGGTTAAAGAGCTGTTCGGTAATGGCCGAAGAGTCGAAGGCGATGAAGCTGTTATCTGACGATAACCCCAGAAGGGAGTAAAAAAGTTCCTGTGCGGTAACCGTTTTGGGGCTGCTGGTGTCGAACTCCATTCCGGTAATCAGCAGGCTGTCGGGCGACCAGGTGATTTGAGTTTGCGCCGGCGAGAACGACAGGCTGCAGGCTAGCATAGCGGCAGCTAGCCATTTTACTTTAAGAAGATAAAACTGGTTCATTGTTTCTAATTTTTAATGATTTATAAATTTGATTTACATTAATTATTCGGAATAAGGCAGGACTACAAAATACATAGTAGAATTGGTAAAATCACCCTCATTATTATGCAGGATTGCAAACTGATTTAACGGCAGGTTATAGCGGGTGCGCAATTGTTGCAACTCCTCGCGCACGGTGTCCGAGTACCAGAAGGGATGATTTTTGCCCGGAGAGGTATAATCATCGCCAAACCACACTATGTCCCACTTCTGATAAAAACCGGCTTCCCTATATGCTTGCCAGGAGAGACACGGATCAAATGTAACAGTTGAAAACTTATCGGGCATGTTTTCATTATCCACAAAGAATACCTGGCCGGTTGCCAAGCCATAGTATTGTCCATAGTTTGATGCGTAGTTTTTAAAAGTCATATTCTCCCAGTCGATAATAAGGCTTGCTTCACGAGAATTTTCAAGCGCTTCTAGTGTATGACCCTCGCCCCAGATATTAAATCGCACACGCACAGTATAAGTACCATCGCACTCTGTGTATTTAACAGCATGTCCAAACATTACCCACCGTTCGGTTCGCTTGGGCGGAAAGGGTTCTTCCTGCTGGCCGGGGCGCTGGGGCTTCTCCTGCAGGGTCAGGGGAGTGGCGGGTTCTTCGGGGCGCTCGCAACTTGCGGCAAGCAGTAAAAGCCCTGTAACAAGTCCAAAAATTGTAGGTTTCATAATTACCTGATTTTAATGATTTATAATTTTATTTAATGTTTTATTTCTGTGTTTTTTATTCGGAATAGGGCAATACTACAAAATACATGGTAGAATAGGTAAAATCGGCTTCATTGTTATGCAGGATTACAAACTGATTTAACGGCAAATTATAACGGATACGCAATTGTTGCAACTCCTCACGCACGGTGTCCGAGTACCAGAAGGGATGGCTTTTGTTCGGAGAGGTATAATCGTCGCCAAACCACACTATGTCCCAGTTCTGATAAAAACGGGCACTGTCATAGGCATCCCATGAGAGGTGTGGGGCAAAGGTAACAGTTGAAAACTTATCGGGCATGTTTTCATTATCCACAAAGGATACCTGGCCGGTTGTTGCATATTGGTCGCGATATGATGCGTAGTTTTTAAAAGTCATATTCTCCCAGTCCATAATAAGGCTGGTACGACGGGGATCTTCAAGCTTTTCTAATGTATAGCTAGTACTGCCCAATCTGTCAAACTGAAGAAGCATAGTATAAGTGCCATCACACTCTATTTTTTTAAAAGCATGGCCAACCATTACCCACCGTTCGGTTCGCTTGGGCGGGAAGGGTTCTTCCTGCTGGCCGGGGCGTTGCGGCTTCTCCTGCAGGGTCAGGGGGGTGGCAGGTTCTTCGGGGCGCTCGCAGCTTGCGGCAAGCAGTAAAAGCCCTGTAACAAGTCCAAAAATTGCGGGTTTCATAATTCGTAAATTTAATTTATTGTATATTTTGAGTATTGATTTCACTGTTTTTACTGTGGATACAGACGCAAAATGCTCCATTTTAAATTCAGTCTTTGGAGCGTTGCAGGCTGGTTTTCGCAATTTTATCAGATAATTTGCTGCAAAGCTCCCTATTTTCAACAAACGAAAAAGCGGCTGCAAGCCCGCATAAATGCGGGTTTTGGGGGATAATATGCACTTTTTCATATAAATAAAGTTTAAGGGGGCAAAGATATAAAAAAAGTTAATGCAATGGGGTTGTTACAAAAAAAATGCTATTCAAAAAATTTTAGTATTTTTGCGCCATCAAAAATTTTATTAAAATAAAACCTTAAAAAACTAAATCAATGGAGAACAAACATGTTGTTTCTATTCCTGCCGACATTCTGACGCAGGTACAAAATCTGATTCAGCAGGCCAACACCCTGCTGGCGCCTTATGCCATCGCACTCACGCCCGCAGAAAGGCATTCAATGTTAAAAATGGGCGAGAAAACCCTTAGCTTTGTGGAGAAATCTCACGAGTTTGCCGCGCAAAATCTCAACCTCGTTCCGCCATACCTCAATATGGCAGACTTCGACATCGATTTTGCCGATGCGCACAACCTGTGGACAGTGCTCCTTGCCTCGCAGCAGCTCTACGAAAATTTGGACGACACCACCATGGTGGCCGGAAGCGAAGCCTTCCAGGCGGCGCTGGTGTTCTACAATTCCGTAAATATGGCTGCCCGTCAGGACATACCCGGTGCCAAAGCGGTGTATGAGGAACTCAGAAAGCGTTTCCCTCGCGGCAGACGTAAAAAAGCTAACGAAACTGATTCGGATTCCGAATTTGTTTCTTAAAATTTCAAATTTAACCTTCAAAGAGCCGTTTGCGATGTACAGAGCACCGAAAGCGGCTCTTTTTGTATTGAATTAAATGCTCGAAGAATAAAACTCCATGCTCGGAGAATAAAACTCCATGCTCGAAGAATAAAACTTTATGCTCGGAGAGTAAAACTTCATGCTCAGAGAATAAAACTTCATGCTCAGAGAATAAAACTTCATGCTCAGAGAATAAAACTTCATGCTCGGAGAGTAAAACTTCATGCTCGGAGAGTAAAACTTCATGCTCGGAGAGTAAAACTTCATGCTCAGAGAATAAAACTTCATGCTCGGAGAATAAAACTTCATGCTCAGAGAATAAAACTGCATGCTCGGAGAGTAAAACTTCATGCTCGGAGAGTAAAACTGCATGCTCGGAGA
>JAISAD010000141.1 GCA_031266895.1 Bacteroidales bacterium | reverse complement strand
CCTGCGTTGCGGACAATCCTTCCTTTATACAGCACATGCACAAAATCGGGCTTGATATAATCCAGCAAACGTTGATAATGCGTAATCACCAGCGTTGCATTATCTTTGCTGCGAAGTTTATTAACTCCCTCTGCCACAATGCGCAATGCGTCAATATCCAAGCCCGAATCCGTTTCGTCAAGGATGGAGAGCTTGGGGTTAAGCATTGCCATTTGGAATATTTCGTTCCGCTTCTTTTCTCCGCCCGAAAAGCCTTCGTTTACCGAACGGTTAGCCAGCGAACTATCGAGTTCGACCAATTCGCGTTTTTCCTTGACCATTTTCAGGAAATCGGAAGCCGGAACAGGTTCCAAACCTTTGTATTTGCGCGTTTGATTGACAGCCGCCCGCATGAAGTTTACCATGCTCACGCCGGGAATTTCCACCGGATACTGAAAACTCAAAAACAAACCTTCGCCGGCACGTTCTTCGGGCGCAAGTTCCAGCAGATTCTTGCCTTCAAACAATACTTCGCCTGCCGTTACTTCATAGTTCGGATGCCCTGCCAGTACCGAAGCCATCGTACTCTTTCCCGCGCCGTTTGGCCCCATTATCGCGTGAACTTCTCCGGCGTTTACCGTCAAGTTCAGGCCGCGTAAAATCTCCTTACCCACAATGCGGGCATGTAAATCTTTTATATCTAATAAATTATCCATTATATAACACCTTTTTTATTCTCTATAATACCCAAAAACAATCAAAAAAATAACAGTGGTATTTTTTTAATTTGCAAAAATAGCAAAATAAAAAGAATAGCCAATACATAATTGCGGCTATTCTGATACATTTCATTTATACGGCATTGATGAGAGGAAAATAATCGTCAAATCAAGTGTTGGTTGGCGAACTGACGATCTCGCCGAAATGCGTGAAAGTCATAATTGTTACTAATTCTTCCATATACGTAGAAATATTTAAAGAACTGCTGCCGCTATTTTGCGAACTTGTGCAAGTCGTTTGGCTTTCCTTGCTTTTTGCATATTATAACGTGCCTGCATACGCACAAAAGTATCGGCATCCATATCCAGCGCAGCTTCAAAGAGCAATGCGTATTCAGTCGTTACCGGTCGTTTACTATTTAGCATCTCATTTAAAAGCGTATATGAAATTCCTGTTTGTGCAGCAAGTTTTCGCTGTGAAATACCACGATATTCAATTTTATCTTTTAATATCTCGCCCGGATGAATCGGATAAAATGGCGTTAATTTGTTAGTTGTTGCTCTCATATATTTTGGCTTGAAAGTATTAATCGTTCTTTAAAAATAGACAGTTTTTTACTGCGCGGAATTGCCTGCGTCAATTCCTTGCTTGTCTCCACTTTTTTTAGAAAAAAAGGTACTGTCTTAAAAATCAAATAAACTTCAAAATATTTTTGTATTTTTCCCCTATAAATTTTGCAAGACATTTTTATCCGTTTGTGTGTAATTGACTATTTTATGCTATCTTTGTCCCCGACGAAGGAAAACTTCAGCCGACTGTTGGACAGAAGTTTTTGCATTTCAGGCTGAAATATTTCGTTTTTCTTCCATAGCGCATACATAAGCAGTAGCAGTTTACGCTGCAGGGCAACAATACCGATTTTCTTGTGCGATTTATGTGCTGTGATGCGTTGATAATCTTCTTTCAGAGGTTTATTGTGCATGGATGCCACAATGGCGGGGAAATACAGCGCATTCCGTATTCGTTTGTTCCCTTTTTTTGATATTGTTGTTTTTCCTTTGATGCTTGTGCCTGACTGTCTTTCTACCACATCCAAACCGGCATAACTGGCCAACTGCTTTCCGCTTGTAATTAATGCAAATCCCTGTGTCTCTGCAATTATTACAGCGATAGTTGTTAAGCCCACTCCTTTTATTGTTTCCAGATTTTTCACTTTTTCCGATAATTCAGCATCTGATTTTATCGTTGTTGCTATCCGCTTCTCGCATTCTTTTATCTGTTTTTCTATATTTTGCAATAATGTTTTTTGAGACTTGATTACAAAATCTTCACTGAATACGCTATGTGTCAATGCTTCCAAATAATTGCCAATCATCAGTTTCTGTTCTTTGAGTTCCTGCAGATAGCGGGTTAATGCGCGTAATTTTTGATAAACCGGTTTCGGTGGCGTCCACAACTGCAAGTCACGTTCAATGCCCATTTGCGCAATTATGCGCGCATCAACCCAATCTGTCTTTGTTTTGATGTTCAGGCTTTTTGCATAATACTTTACCTTGTATTGAACCGGTTTCCCTAATGAAAGCATTCCACGCTCACGCTGAAAACAAAAACAGGCAATGAAATTTTCTTTTGAAATGTCTATCCCGACATTTTGTTTTACGATTACTCCTTCCATTTTTTAATATTAGTGAAATTGTTATTGACCGGGCATTCCTCATCATCTATACTCTTGTTTTACACATGCTTGCAAGAATGCAGCATTAAGTACTGTTCAGATTCAGGGGATACCAAAAATGGAAAGCGGACGGTTACTTTTTTACGATATGGAAATTCCTACCTGTAGCAAAAACGTCTCGCTTCCCATCGTTTTTTACAATTTCTATTTAGTAAGCAGAGGTAAGAGTGGCAAAAAAACTACTCGCTCATTTCTCGGATAGTTTGTCATTCCGCGCTTGACGCGGAATCTCCTAATAAATGAGCTTTTATTTTCAGGAGGTTGCGGGTCAGGCCCGCAATGACAGCTTAACGGGTAACCCCGCCTGCGAAACCAACGCTCAAACAACTGTTCCGCCGCTCGCGGCGGAGTGGAATCGCGGCCTGCGGGGGAACCTGCACAACGCAGCGGGCGTTAAAAACAAAAAGTTGTTTGAGCGCAGCGAGTTATTTTTTGTTTAGCCCGTAAGTTGTTTGCGGGTCGCACAGGCAGGCACAGCCGCAAAAAGCGTTTTTGCTTCCTTTTGCCGCTTTGGGCAAAAGGAAGGCAAGAAATTGTGAAACAATTTCGCGCAGTATGTTTGTCGAAAATAAAAGAACGTTTAGTTTATATGGCGAACTCTTGATTCGCGTCATTTGCTAATGTCCACATTTGCTAATTTTATTCTTTCTCTTTTCCCTAAACATTCAACGAGTTGTGCATGCAAAAATTTTCAACATGGTTGATTTTCCAGCGCCGTTTTTCCAACAAGCGCAATGCGGGCTTTACTTATTTGACTATATGGGAGGGAATACCTCAACTGATATAGACGCCTCATCATCTGTCGGCAAGCAAGTAGTAAAATCAAGATAGGTTTGCACAGGTTTCAGCAAAGGCGCCGTTTTCCGAGTTATATTTCTTGGGTTCCATCTTTTTTTTGCGTTTATTGTAAATATGTTTATATTTGCAGCATATTTATCAAATTATGAACTACTTCCTTATAGCAGGAGAGGCTTCCGGCGATTTGCACGCATCTAACCTGATGGCGGCGCTGAAAGAGGCGGACAAATTGGCGGATTTTCGTTTC
>JAISAD010000131.1 GCA_031266895.1 Bacteroidales bacterium | reverse complement strand
CGATGATATAACTCTAATATACAAAATTTATCTATCAAAAAGATGCAAAACTTTTTATTCTCGACTATGCCAATACCCCCACAGGGATAATTAAAAAAAAAATAATTTATGATAAAAACAATATTATCAGCACAATAAACGACACTATCTATTTTGACACTAACTACCGCAAAATTTTTCCTGCGCTCCCCTTCTGGACTGTCGAAGTGCAGAATGAATTGGATAAAATAAGACCCAAAGTAAAAACCAACATCAATTTAATTGAAATGGACAGCAATACAATGAAACTGCTGAACCGTGACTTTTTAAACCGCATCATTAGCGAAGAACTCAAGGAACAGACCATCATTGCCAACTTCGATTTTGCCTTGTATAATGCCTTTACAACCAAATTCGTAATAGCACCCGGCACCATTTCTGAAAAAAGCATGCTTGCCAGCGAATATGTATTCGGCCTGAAAGCCAGCAACAGATTCATAGCGCCACACTATCTCATTCTCTATTTCTCTGGTGAACGCGCCATTTATTTCCAACGCATGAGCACCCTCATGTTCTTTATTGCCGTCTTTTTAGTCACCATCCTCTCCATTGCCCTTCTGACACTTTATCAACTCTATCGACAAAAACGAAACGTAGAAATTCGCACCGATTTTATCAACAACATTACCCACGAATTTAAAACGCCAATTTCCACTATCTCTTTAGCTTGTGAAGGATTGGAAGATCCCAATTTACAAAAAGAAACAGCACTTAAAGCAACTTATGTATCCATCATTAAAGAAGAAAACAACAGACTTAAAGTAATGGTATCAAACATACTGCAACTGGCACAACTCAATAAGGGGCAGTTAAAAATGAAAATGGACAATTGCAATATGCACGAACTTATCAAAAAGGTAACAGACGCTGTCTCATTGCAAATCTCGACAGCCAGCGGTATCCTCAGCCTGCAGCTCAATGCCGAAAACGCTCTAATTTTGGGCGATATAGTGCATCTTGAAAATATTATAATCAACCTGGTGGAAAACGCCATAAAATATTCCAGAGAAAAACCCGTTATAGAAATAAAGACATACAATGTGAAAAAATATTTTGTGCTCTCTATCGAAGACCACGGTATAGGTATTGCCAAGAAAAATCAAAAACGCATCTTTCAAGAATTTTATCGCGTCTCTTCAGGCAATATTCATAACACCAAAGGACATGGCTTGGGCTTGGGGTATGTAAAAAAAATCGTGTCGCTACATGTTGGCTACATTGAGATAAAAAGCGAATTAAACAAAGGAACTAACTTTATTGTATTCTTACCAACAAAATAAAAAAATCATGAATGCTATTAAAATCTTATTAGCCGAAGATGATGTAAATCTCGGCAAGGTGTTAACCACCTACCTGACAACCAAAGGCTATACCGTAAATCTGGCCACCAATGGCGAAACGGCCTACGAAATGTTTTGTTCCGGCCAATTCGACCTCTGTTTAGTAGATGTAATGATGCCGCTCAAAGACGGTTTTACATTAACCAAGGAAATACGCAAAGTAGATAAGCAAATACCGATTATTTTCCTTACAGCCAAAAACTTCCAGGAAGACATGATCGAAGGCTTATCTATTGGTGGCGATGACTACATTAGCAAACCATTCTCTATGGATGTGCTGCTGGCGCGCATACAGGCGTTGCTGCGCCGTATAACCTATGCCGAAGGTGATAATGCATCGCCGATATACCAATTGGGAGCTGTGCGCTTTGACCCCAATAAACAGACACTCACAATAAACGGCGAACAAAAGAAAATTACTACTCGAGAAACAGAACTGCTCAGCATGCTCATCAGTCGAAAAAACAGTATTTTGGAACGGGGTTATGCCTTGAAAAAAATTTGGGGAGACGACAGCTACTACAATGCCCGCAGTATGGACGTCTATATTGCCAAACTGCGCAAACTGCTTAAGGACGAACCTAAAGTGCAAATTATCAACGTGCATGGCACTGGCTTTAAATTAGTAATGTAACCTCTCAACTTCAGGCACAAATATATGGTTTCAATTTACTGCAAAAACAAAAAAAAAAAACTTTCAGCAGAATATGGCACAACCTTACGTGAGTTAGCTGAAAATGAAGGAATTACATTAGAATATCCTCTATTGGGAGCACTGGTCAATAATAAGGTGCGCAGCATTGACTACCGGCTGCATAAGCCAGCAGTCATCACCTTTTTTGATATCACCTCGACCTATGGACACGACATGTATTGTCGCACCCTCTATTTTTTGCTCTACAAAGCAGTGAAAGACCTCTATCCGAAAGCTGTACTCAAAGTGTTGCATTCCATTTCAGGCGGAAAATATTGCGATTTGGAAAATCTGCAGGAAACCCGCTTGGATGAAGTAGCAAACAAACTCAAAGAACGAATGCAACAACTTGTAAACAAAAAAATTCCAATAGAGAGAATAGAACTGCTGACAGAAGAGGCTTTGGAACTGTTTCGCCAAAATGAGTTGACCGATAAATCGGAGATTTTTCGCAATCGCAAACGGATTTTCACTTACATTCATCGTTTGGACGGCACCATAAACTATTACTATGGCTTTTTGCTGCCTTCTACAAGTTGCATTACCCATTTCGGACTGGAACGGTACGAAAATGGACTTTTACTCAAGTTGCCCTCCCGCAAAAAGCCGGATGCAATCAGTAAAACCTACCATCTACCCAAGCTTTTCGGGGTTTATAAACGCCATAAGCAGTGGGTTGAAGCCTTAGGTGTGCCCACAGTAAACGACCTGAACAAAAAGATAATAAACGGCGAAGTGGCTAACGTAATATTGATTACAGAAGCTTTACACGAAAAAGAGTGGGTAAACATTGCCGATGAAATTCACGAACAGAAGAAAAAAATCGTGTTGATTAGCGGGCCGTCAAGTTCTGGCAAAACCACTTCTTGCAAGCGACTCTCTATACAACTAACTCTTTTGGGTTACGACCCTGTGCAAATTTCAGTGGATGATTTTTTTGTAGAACGCGAAATGACTCCCAAAGACGAGCAGGGCAATTATGACTTTGAAACATTAGAAGCTATTGATTTAAAACTATTTAATGAAACTTTAGCCCGTTTGTTGAAAGGCGAAGAGGTAGAATGCCCCACCTTTAATTTTGCACTCGGCAAGAAAGAATGGAACAGAAAAAACATACAAATGAAAAAAAATTCCATTCTGGTGATAGAGGGCATCCATTGCCTAAATCCCAAACTTACCAGCCAGATAGAAGACGCCGTAAAATATAAGATATTCGTCTCGGCGCTCACCTCAATCTCCATTGACAAGCAAAATCCTATTCCGACCACAGATAATCGACTGATTAGAAGAATTATACGTGATTATAACTATCGAGGCTATTCCGCGCTTGAAACATTGCGGCGATGGCAAAGCGTACGCAATGGTGAAGAGAAAAACATCTTTCCTTATCAGGAAAATGCCGATGTAATGGTCAACACGGCACTGATTTGTGAATTTGGGGTGTTTAAGCGTTACGCCATTCCAATTTTGCTCGAAGTCCCCGAAACTGAAATTGAGTATGCTGAGGCCACTCGATTGCTTAAATTTCTCTCTTTTTTCCGCTCCATTCCCGAAGAATACGTGCCCGGCACCTCTATTCTGCGAGAATTTGTTGGAGGAAGCAAATTCAATTATTGAACCCTAAAAAACAATGAAAGATTGTCCATATTTCCCAACTTTTTTATTCTCATCTTTTATATTCCTTCGCATCATTCAATGGATTACGGACGATTTTGAATCCTGACAAAATGTCAGGACTTCGACTTTGGCAACATTTTTGCAGTAAAAAAGTAGATTTTAAGCAAAATAACATATTAATAAATATTAATTAGGATTTATGAAAGAGAAAGAAAATGAAACTCAGGATCTTAATCAAGAGATGAACGAAAAAGAAACCCAAGCTGCAGACTCCTCAATTGGCGTAGGATGCAACGAAGTTCCAGAAGCGGACACTTGCTCTGTAACATCCCCTGCAGAAGAGAGTGAAAAGAAAAAAAACAAATCTTTTTTTGGTAAAAAAGAGGGTAAAGAAGATAAATTGAAAGAGCAAATTAAATCATTAGACATTGAAAAGCAAGAACTTAATGATAAATTTCTGCGTCTTTATTCTGAGTTTGAAAATTATAAAAAACGGACTACCAAAGAGAAACTTGAAATGCTGAATACCGCCTCGGAAAAGGTAATTGTGAACCTGCTGCCCGTAGTGGATGACTTTGAACGCGCCATCAAAGCCAACGAAACCGTTACGAACATTGAGACCATAAAAGAGGGTTTTGCATTGATATACAATAAATTATTGCAAATTTTAAAACGTTTCGATGTGGAAGAAATTGCCGCATTAGGCGAACCCTTTGACACGGACTTTCATGAAGCCATTACTCATTTTCCTGCTCAAAATGAAGAAGATAAAGATAAGGTAATAGACGTTACGGAAAAAGGGTATAAAATTAAGGATAAAGTAGTACGTTATGCTAAGGTAGTAGTAGCGAATTAAATTATGAACATGAAAGAGCAAATATAAATGGATAAAAGGGACTACTATGAGGTATTAGGAGTGGCAAAAACAGCCACAGCCGATGAGATTAAGAAAGCTTATCGGAAAAAAGCAATGGAGTATCATCCTGACCGCAATCCAGGCAATAAAGAGGCGGAAGAAAAGTTTAAGGAAGCGGCAGAGGCTTACGATGTGTTGAGCAACACTGATAAAAAAGCACGTTATGACCAGTTTGGTCACGCAGGTATGGGTGGCTCAACTTCCGGCGGCATGAATGTAGAAGATATTTTTGTCCACTTCAATGATATCATCGGCGACCTTTTTACCGGTGGCAGAAATAATTTTAGCGGCTTTTCCGGTTTTTCAAACAGTGGCAAGGCACAAAAACGAGTACGGCAAGGAACTAATATCCGTATAAAAGTAAAGCTTTCCTTAGAAGAGATTGCCGTTAATTGTGAAAAAAAGTTGAAAATTCAAAAATATGTAGCCTGCGACAAGTGCGGAGGAACAGGTGCTAAAACAAAAGAGAGTATTATCTCTTGCCCTGCTTGTAAAGGATCGGGACAAAAAGTACATCAAGAGCGCACCATGTTTGGGCTATTCCAGCAATCGGTAGCATGCCATGAATGCAACGGTAGTGGCGAAGTTATCAAAGACCC
>JAISAD010000115.1 GCA_031266895.1 Bacteroidales bacterium | reverse complement strand
ACCATGGTCAAGCCCCATTTGGCTATGTTTTGCAGCGCGTCCGTCAGTACGGCATCGGGATTTGGATAGTCTCTTTTGGTGTCTTTGCCGTAGTAGTAGGTCATGCCGTTTTTGTCGTGCACTTCCCACCAGTAGCTTTTAGGGGAATTGCCATGCCGGATAATTTTCAGGAAAGCGCCCTCTATTCGGGTATAAAACTGGGTGACAGTGTCTGTTGGCCGAGTGCGCCAGTCGCCCCTGTGTACCATGGGCAGATAGTTGCCGCCGGCATCTTTGGTTACCAGTTGCTGTCCGCTCAGCAGGTAGTCTTCGCTCTCAAGCAGCGGGTCATATCTGGGCACTCCCCATCGGGTCTCTACCGCAAGCATGGGCACTCCCATGTCCCAGCCCATTCCCAGCCAGCCACTGCCGCCGGCGCTGCTGTAGGCAAGGGCTAAACCCGGCTGCATGCCGTTTCGGCCTGCCGGTATCTCTATCGGATAGCCCAGGTTGGCCGAGCCGCTGTTGTTGGGTGTGGGTGGCGCTATGATGTTGATGCCCTCCAGCGGATTGGCCGCCTTTAAGCCTTTGATGCTGGTGGGAACGTAGGCCTGCGTTTCGGGCATGTCGGGGGTTTTGATTACGGCATTGATAAAGTCGGTGAAGTGGTTTACTTTCGAGTAAACGAGGCGATTTGCTTCGTCCACCGTGTCGCGCGGAATTGGCACCCACTGTAAGCGCAGTTCGTCATAGTAGTAAGTCATAATGTCGCTGGGCGCGTAGCCAATGGGCAGCAGCGCCGTGTCGTAGGGCAGCACTATGTCAATGTTGCTGTTGAAGCGTGTGCCGTGCGGCAACATCCGGTAGGCTGCGTAGTCTCCCGTTACGTTTACCATGCCCTGCTCCAGCGGGGGCAGTTCGCGAGTCTCCAGGCCGGAGATGGTTAGCTCCGTCTCCTGTGACAGGACACCCGCTTCACCGGAGATGCCCGCTTCGCCAAGGTTATAGGCGAAAGCGGCGGTGCCGGCTTTGTCAGCTGGATTGGCAGCAGGGGTGTGCTCAGGATGCTCAGGGAGCAATAGTGCCTCTGAGCGGGAAATAGAGGTTGAAGGATAAAAAAGGGGGTCTCCCGCCTTTTTATCGGTTGTTGGTTTTTGGCTTGCATTTCCCCTTGCAGAGGGCATAAAACTGCCCGAATAATCCGATGCTTTGGGGATTTCGATATTCAATAAGGCGATGCTTAGCGACAAGCCGCCGATAATCAGTCCAAATGATAAGTTATTTTTCATGAGTTACTCTTTTTATTTGTTATCTGTTTAAATGTTATCTAAAACGACGGGTTTTCTAATAAAAAAGAATAAACCTAATGCTTTTATTAAATTGTTAGATGTTGATTATTAGATGATTAGTCGTTTTTAAACTCCATTGTTTTTATTTTTAAATATGGAGGCAAATATACAAAAAAATTAATCAGACATGCAATGTGATGAAAAAAATATTTCTATGGTTATAAATCCGCTTTATAATAGGAACAGGGAAACAGTTGCGCCCTTTTATTGTTTTAAAAAGTTGTATCTTTGCAATCCTTATTTATAACATAATGCAAATTTGAAAACAATGACTGTAAAGGAGATAATGACGGCAATGAATTTAACGCTTTTTTGCGGAGAGCATAACCTGAATCAAGAGGTTGCGGGAGGTTACGTCTCCGATTTGCTGAGTGATGTCATGGGATCAGCGAGTGCCGATTATGCATGGATTACGCTGCAAACCCACATTAACGTAGTGGCTGTGGCTACTCTTAAAGATTTGGCCTGCATCATCCTGGTAAAAGGTCAGCAGCCCGATCCGGACATGCTCTCGGTGGCGCAGCAGAAAGAGGTAATTTTGCTCGGCACTGCCGAAGAAGCTTTTGAAACGGCCGGCAAACTCTATCAACTGCTGCAGAAATAGGCGCATGAAAGACATTTCGATGCACATTATGGATATTCTGCAAAATTCAACACGGGCAGGAGCTAAAACTGTTGAACTGGATTTATACATTGACACAAAGAAAGATACGCTTACCATTATATTTAAGGATGATGGATGCGGCATGGACGAAGCCACAATGGCTAAGGCACTCAATCCCTTTTTCACCACGCGCACCACGCGCGATGTCGGATTGGGATTGTCGCTGCTGAAACAAAACGCGGAACTTGCCGGCGGCACACTCTCCATGACCTCTGCTCCGGGTGTGGGGACTACGGTAACGGCTGTCATGGGTTATTCGCATATTGATCGCCAGCCGCTGGGCGACATTGCCGGAACGGTAGTACTTACCGCTTCGGCTTACCCCGACATCCGGTTTATTTTTCATTTTCGCAAAGATGAAATAGATTATACATTTGATACTCAGGAAATAAACGAAGCCTTAGACGGTCTTTCCATCCAGCAGCCGGAGATTATACAGTACTTGCGGGAGATGGTGGAAGAGAATATTAAAATGTAAAGTTTAATCAACAAAAAAACAGCCCTTTTTAATAGTTTTTCTTATATTTCATCTTCAATAAGTATCTTATTTTAACCATACTAGAAAAAATGCACATTAATAATGTTTTGTATTATTTTTTATAGTACATCTGAAGCGCAATTTTTGAATTACATAAATCAAAGCCCCTTACGCCACCATGCTTTGCGGAATATTCTTAATCTTATGGATAACGCTGCAATTCACTATCTTCCCGCTTAACGTGCTTTCGTCCTCCTATTTTATTCTCGGATTAATGGAGTTTTTGATCGCATTCTGGTGGATGAAAAAAAACATTTTACCATAACAGGACGCTGATTTTTGATTTCACAAAAAAGTGTATTTTTGCGACTTAAATAACAAATATAAATTATGAAACATAACAGATACTTATTTCTTATTATTATCTCTCTTTTTTCTATAACGGTTTATGCCCAGAAAAACAAAAATATTGTTACTAAAAATAAACTTGAAACAGCAGAAATATTTGCTAATAATTCAAGAATAATCGGTTATGAGTATAATTTTCCCGGAAATGTATATTACTTCAAGGTAAATCCATTTGCTCTGATGTCCGTAAACGTAAAAACTAACGGATTTTTCGGCCAAAAAAGCAGAATGTTTATCTATGATTTGCAAAAAGATACTCTTTTGTGGAAAATTAAAAATACCAGCTGGGATAAAATTACAATGCTTGATAATGACATCGTTTTCGGAATCCGATACATGGATTTACGGACAGGTAACATTAAATATTATCTTCCTAATGACATTTTTTTTATTGATACAGTATCAAACTCAGGTCTCGGCTATAAATTTTCAAATCCCAATGTTTTAATGGCTGTATCTCTTGAAACAGGGAAACCAATATGGCATAAAAATCAAGAATATGCTCACTATGAAAAATATACTTATTACACTGACACTTCACTGTTTTTAGTTTCTAATTCAGGCTTACATCTTTTGGATTTAAAAACAGGAAACGGATGGGATTTAAAGAAAAAATCATCTCGAAACAGTAAAGAAGAAATTGCCAAAACTGCAGGCCTTGCTGCTCTTAGTGTTCTAGCAGGGATTTTTACAGGATTTGTCTATATTCCCGCAGGAGAAACCTCGTTCAGGGACATTAAATCTAATGCCCTAATCGAAAGTGACTTGTGTTATTTTGCCTCTAATGATGGAATAGAAAAAATAGATATTGCTACAGGAAATGTTATTTGGAGTACCAATTTTGAGAAAAACAGTTCAAGCAAATCTCAACTGTTTGAATATGAAGATAATATCTATATGCTAAATTTTGGATATGCCTACCTTAACAATGCTCCTGCTTTTTGTGGAACAGCTTTTATTGCCGGATATGACAAACTGACCGGACAACAAACATTTATACACTATTTTAATAAAAAGGAAGTGATGCTAAATTATTGTACGAAAGAGGATTATATATGCATAAACATAGGCAATAGGTTATATAAATTCAGTTTTGATGATAATTCCCTTATAGAAGAACAACTACCTTTGCTAACTCCTGAAGCAAGAAGAGTATCTGTCCATTTTATAGCTGAAAATCAATATTTTATTGACGATAATGGAACGTTTGTAGATTTAAGCAAACAGGATTTCACAAGTATTTATTTTTTGTATGACAGGAAAATATATGAAATAGACGAATATTTTGGAATAGAAACAGTTGAAGAAATTGCTAAAATATATGCTCTTATTTATGAAACAGCTGATTATAAGTTTATTTGCGATGGTAATATAACGATAATGCTTGACAATGTGGGAACAGCTATTGCGGAAATTTATACAAGTTCGCAAATCACAATAAAAAATGATATAATATATTATGCAAAAGAAAATTCTGTTTACGCTATAAAACTGTCGGATATATTGGATAATTAAATAATGTGTATTTTTACAAAAAGCATTTTTGTTGGTATTTGGGAAGAAAATTGAAATAGAATGAAACTAAAAATCACCTTTTTGATTGCTTTTACGGCTCTTTTGCTTTGGTCGGCTATCCGCCCACGGCGAATTGTGCAACAGCATTTTTTTGTATTTTCGCCATACAATAATTAATCAGTAAATCAAAGTGAAAAGGTATTATCAATTTTATTTTTGGCGGTATGCTTTTGTCCAAGTTGTGAACGAGACGAAGATGGGCATATTCTACATTATTTTAACATAGAAGAACACGGTTATGTTTTTTATCGATTACCTGACGGAACGCTTGTGCCTTGTTCTAATCAAGATGTAATCATAGAAAACTTTATTAGCTCTTCCTATTCATTTTGGATGGAATATGATGCGTATTATGACCATGTTACTACAGATAAAAATGGTTCTTTACCAGCTTACGACGGGTACTATTACCGCAGTACGGAGTGTATTCGAAGTGCTGTTATGACTGCTCGCAATTAAATTTTTGCATGCATGACTTTTGTTTCAAAAATTTTATGGATATTTGCACGTTCAAAATGCTAATTCAATTTTATGGCAGAAAAACAATATACAGAAGCGAATATTATTACCTTGTCGTGGAATGAGCATATTCGCGAACGCCTGGGAATGTATATCGGGCGAGCAGGAGACGGTTCTAATGAGTTTGACGGCATTTATGTGCTGTTGAAGGAGGTAATGGATAATTCAATAGATGAGTTTATGCGCAATTTTGGCAAATCTATTGAAGTTACTATCAAGGAAAACAGGGTTACAGTGCGCGACTATGGGCGTGGAATACCGCTTAATAAGGTGGTTGACTGTGTGTCGAAAATAAATACCGGCGGCAAATTTGACAGCGAGGCTTACGATACTTCTATCGGAATGAATGGCGTGGGAGTAAAGGCTGTAAACGCCCTCTCTACCTATTTTCGCGTAGAGAGTTATCAGGACGGCAAGTGCAAATGGGCGGAATTTTCAAAAGGGTATAAAACAGCGGAAAGCCATGTTGAGAAAAGCGACAAAAAAAACGGCACTGCGATTTCGTTTATCCCCGATGACGCTAAATTTGTGAATTATCACTGGTACAATGATTTTATTGATAAAATGATGTGGAATTACGTCTATTTGAATACTGGTCTCACTATTATTGTCAATGAAAAAAACAGGTACTATTCTAAAAACGGACTGGTGGATTTGATGAAGGCTAATGTAGAGGGAATGCTTTTTGAACCGGAAATTTTGAAAGACGACCGCTTTGAGTTTGCGCTGACTTACACTTCCAAAAAGTATGGCGAGGAGTACTACTCGTTTGTAAACAGCCAATATACTCCGCACGGCGGCACCCACCAGCAGGCTTTCAGAGAGGCATTAGTCAAAACGTTCCGAAATTTCTACGGCAAGGATTATGACCCTGCGGACATTCGCAACTCTGTGGCTGCCGCTCTTTCCATCAAAGTAAAAGCGCCTACGTTCGGAGGGCAAACCAAGACTAAAATGGAATCCGACTATATGGAGTCCGGCGGCCAGACTGTGCGCAATTATGTTAACGATGTGGTGTGCAGGCTGCTGGACAATTACCTGCATCGACATTCCGATGTGGCCGAAACCATTAAAAGCAAAATTATAGAGTCGGAAAAAGAGCGCATTGAAATTGCCGGATTCAAAAAGAAGAATAAGGAGACTACTAAAAAGGCAAGTTTCAATAATCCCAAGCTGCGCGATTGCAATATACATTTTAATACTAATGACAACCGTGCTGAAGAGTCCATGATTTTCGTTACCGAAGGCGATTCGGCCTCAGGCTCCATTACCCAGTCTCGAAATGCCGACACGCAAGCGGTTTTCAGCTTGAAAGGAAAACCGGAAAACGTTTATAAAAACAAAAGCCGCAGCTTTATCAAAAACGAAGAGCTGAATCTGCTTTACATGGCACTCAATCTGGAAGATGGTCTTGACGGATTGCGCTACAATCATATCATAATTGCTACCGATGCCGATGTGGATGGCATGCATATTCGTATGTTGATGCTTACGTTTTTTCTTAAATTCTTCCCCGAAGTGATAAAGGCGAGACATCTTTTCATTCTGCAAACGCCGCTGTTTCGCGTGCGCAACAGGCAAGAGACTATTTACTGTTATTCGGAGGGAGAGAAACAGCAGGCTATCCGCAAGCTGAGAGGGTCGCCCGAAATTACCCGCTTTAAGGGACTGGGCGAAATTTCTCCTTCCGAGTTCAAAAACTTTATAGGCGACACTATGCGCCTGGAGCCGGTGGTGCTTGACAAGGGGACGGATATTGAACGGCTGCTTTCGTTTTTTATGGGCGATAATAATGAGGTGCGCAAAAATTTTATGATGGAAAACCTGCGAGATGATTTGGATGATATTGAAATCAGCGCCTAATGGCTGCGTGCCTTTGGCTTTCGTCCCGACTTTTTCAATGCCTGGTCAAGCAAATGCAAAATTTGTCCATTAACACTGCGAAACTCATCTGCTGCCCAGCACTCTATCTTTGCCATGGTTTCGCTGTCAATACGAAGAACAAAGGTTTTAGTTTTACTTTTACTGTTTTCTGACATAATATTATTCTCCAAATTTTCAACTGTTCGCTTTCTTTGCCTCTTTTCGCCGGCAACTGTCAGGCTGTTACTGTTATTTTATCCTCTTTCGGAAAACCACGAAGCGTTTTCATCAGGCTTTACGAGCTGCCAAATCATTTTTTCTACAGGCTTATGGTACAGCATATTTAGCAGTATGTCCGCATTTTTCCGCTTTTTAACATACTCTGCCGCCTCTTCCTGAGAGGCAAATTGAGGCAAGGCATCAAACTCTTTTTGAACAGTCTTATACCTGGCATTATAGGCCGACGATATTTTTTCTGCAGTTGACTTTATCCACGAAATGTATTCCTCGCCCGCTACTTCGCACAGGCTGTCAATGCCATACCCGCTGGAGAGGCAGCGCCACACCTTTATTTCGGAAAGGCCAAGCATAATGCGGTGCAGGCGTAAATATTCGGCAAATTTCACCTTTACGCGAAAACCGCTTTCAAAACGTACTACCATGCCTTCGGCCTTATTATCGTTCATTTTCAGTACCTCGTCAAGCGAATTTACCTCAACGGGTTTTAATACGGGAAATCCAATGCCGGCAAAATCGGTCAGCTCGCAGCCTGTTTCCGTGTCAATCACGGCGAGCAGCACCAGTTCTTCGCGGTTACCGTAATCCACAATAATGCGGTTGGCCGGATAGATAACTTCGAACAGGTAGGTGTATTGAGGCTGCATTTTCAGGCAACAATCCGCATATTTGCCATGCAGAATCCAAGTAGCTTTTGTGGCCTGCTTGCCGTCGAAGCTGCCGCGCGTAGCAATGCGCCACACGCCATCGTACCAGTAGCTTATTCCCAGCGAGCCATCTATCTTATCGGTTACGGTAAACGGTTCGTTCGGAAGCAAGTCGGGGCTGACATGCTCATAATTGAAAAACTTTTTGAACGGACGGCTCACAATGTTGCACTCTCTGTCCATAATCAGTCCGCGACAGGCACGGGTAGCTTCATTCCAGGCATTATGGCGCTGTGTCCTCATGCTGTAATTGTAGATTTGCAGCGGATAGTGCGGATGCTTTTGCACATTGATAAACCGGCAAGCTATCATCTCATTCAGCAAATCGGGATATTCAAATTTTGCCATCCTGTTCAGCCTGATGCTCAGTTATAAAGTGTTCCGGAATTTACCACAGGCTGAGCCGGCTCGTCGCTGCAAAGCACCACCATTAAATTGCTCACCATGGCTGCCTTCTTGTCGTCGTCCAATTCTATAACGCCCTGTTCCGACAGCTTGTCAATGGCCAGCTTTACCATGCTTACGGCGCCGTCCACAATTTTTTCCCGGGCGCTGATAATAGCGTCTGCCTGCTGGCGGCGCAGCATTACGGCAGCAATTTCGGGAGCGTAGGCCAAATAGTTGACGCGGGCCTCCATTACCTCAATGCCGGCAATAGAGAGCCTTTCGTTCAGCTGCTTTTCCAAAATACTGTTAATCTCTTCTCCACCGGAACGCAGGGTCAGCCTTTCGTCCTCATTTTCCGCATTATCGTAAGAGAACATGCCGGCGACGAAGCGCAGGGCGGCATCGCTCTGCACCTTTACAAAATATTCGTAAGCCTTCATCTTCTCGGCTACCGAATGGTTGCCGGCGCTGCCGGCAGCACTGCTGGTTTTGGCCATATTGTCAATATCGAAAGAGGCCTTGTAGGTATCTACCACGCGCCACACCACTACCTGACCAATCATGACAGGGTTGCCGCACTTGTCGTTTACCTTTATAGGGGCGGCATCCAAATTGCGGGCACGCAGCGTGAGCTTGCTTTTTACATAAAACGGATTAACCCAAAAAAAGCCGTTTTCCTTAACCGTGCCGTGATATTTGCCGAAAAAGAGCATCACGCGCGCTTCATTGGGCTCTACAATAAAAAGTCCCACCCAGGCTATGGCAGTGGCCAAAAAAAGCAGCACATCAATAATAATAATGGACGCTTGCAGCCAAAGCGGCATAGCCGATTCCACCGCCCAGGCAAAGCAGCAAACTGTGCCGAAAAAAAGCAGCAAGTTAAGGATTAGCATGGGGATTCCCCGCATTTTCATTCCTGTAAATCTCTCTTCTGAAGTCTTCATAAAACTGATTTTTGATGATATTAATTTGATATTAGTTTAATGCGGCAAAAGTACTAAAAAAATCAATAAAGCCAAAAAGATCAATTCTTCCGCGTCAGCGGCACAATTCCGCTATTGGTTTGCAGGGTTACCTGGCCCGATTTTGTTACCTGCATGTAGAGATTGTCGCACTGTACACGGGCTACAGTATCCTGTATAGCAATGATATAATCGCCCAAAAAGGCATTAGCTACCTGATTGCAGGAGAACAGCGAGTCCTGTTTGGGCATATTGAACAGCGACTCCTGCAGGTTCATGCCGGTATAGGTATTTCCATCGCTGTTGAATCGCAAAAAGCGTATGGATGTGCTGTATGTAGCTGTTTCATTCGTCATTTCATACACAAAAGTATTCCCTTTCAGATAGTCAAGCACCCCCTCTTCGGTCATAACAACCTCAGCGGTTTTGTTGCCATGGCCGTCTTCGAAACTGCCCATGATATTTTTTTCCAGTATAAACATGCCGCAGCCGGCCAGGTAGCCGATGACTGCAAGCCAGGTAATATGCTTCAGATACCAGATAAAATCAATTTTTTCCATGCCCATAACCGCAACGCCTGCCGCCGAACCGATAATCAGGATGCTGCCGCCTGTGCCGGCGCAGTAGGCCAGAAATTCCCAGAAATAGTGATCGACAGGGAAATGGTACATCCCCAGTGCGGCGGCCACCAGCGGCACATTATCCACAATGGACGAGA
>JAISAD010000031.1 GCA_031266895.1 Bacteroidales bacterium | reverse complement strand
GGCAACCTGATGCACGACAGCACTGCCCAGCCCTCCGCCCTGCGCACCCTGCTGCTGGACCGCGGCACGCTCAATGACTACTTCCTCGCCGCCGAAAGCTACCTGCAGGAGGGCAATTTTGACGGCGCCTTCAGCACCATTTACGACTACACCCAGCTCCACCCCAAGCTGGTCGAAGCCACGCTTGCCGAAATTAAAGACTACCTGGACTACCTCACGTGGCTCGAAAAGCTGGCGCAGTCAGGCCAAAACATCTATCAGCTAAAGGAAACCGGCAGCGACATCGCCGCTCTGGCAGAGTATGAACGCACCAGCACCGGCCGCGGCCGCGTGCTGGCACACAACATCCTGTGCGGCCTGTATGACATCTGCCTGGAAGAGCTGCCCGAAAAATCGCAGGCCATGGCATCCGGAGGCGCGCACGGAGGCGCCACATTCGCCTCTGCTCCCTCTGCAGGCAAGGTGCAGGTATTTCCCAATCCGGCGAAAGAATACACCTCGTTTATCTGGGATTTTGGCAGTTTCGACGGCACGGCGCAGCTCTCCATTACCGACCAGAGCGGCCGCCCGCTCCTCACCCGTCCGCTCCCGGGCGCACAGGGTCAGTGGATTTGGGAAACCGGCAGCGTCCCCTCCGGCAGCTACGTTTACAGCGTAACCGCCAATGGCCTGCAGATAGAGAGCGGAAAGATTATAGTAACGAAGTAAAACAGGACACATTACCGCGTTGCGTAGCATCATGACGAACGCAATAACGACGAAGCAATCCCTGTGCATGTGGGGATTGCTTCGTCGTTCTGTACCCTTACCGTGTCGGGGTGTGTTCCCCTACCGTGTTAGGGTGTCTAACACTACCGTGTTAGGGTGTCTAACATTACCGTGTTAGGGTGTCTAACACTACCGTGTTAGGGTGTCTAACACTACCGTGTTGGGGTGTCTAACATTACCGTGTTGGGGTGGTACACCGAGTAGAGTGATGCATCACGTCTCTACAACCATTATCAGGCGGCTACATTTACAGCATAACCGCTGGCCTGCAGATAGAAAGCGGAAAGATTGTGGGAGCGAAGTAATTTAAAATTACGAATTATGCATAACTAAGGGGAGGCTTGGAACCTCCCCTTTTTTGTGCTTTTTGGGGTTGGAATAAATTTTGATCAAATTATTCCAGACAGCATACTAAATTCCGGTCGCCGTAAGCATCATCTATTTTACTGACGGCAGGCCAATACTTATCGGGATGCGGCATCGGAAAAGCGGCTTGCTGGCGGCTGTAAGGCCTGTTCCAGCTGTCAGCGCAAATTACGCTCATAGTGTGGGGTGCATTCACAATCACGTTGTTATCCTTATCGGCTTTTCCCTCCTCTACTGCTCCAATCTCCCGACGAATAGCAATCAGGGCATCACACAAACGATCAAGTTCACTGAGCGGTTCGCTTTCGGTAGGTTCAACCATAAGGGTGCCGTGCACCGGAAAAGCCACTGTAGGCGCATGAAATCCGTAGTCCATCAAGCGCTTGGCAATGTCGCCGACTTTAATGCCGAATTTTTCAAACTCGTTACAGTCTAAAATCATTTCGTGAGCGCACATGCCCTGCTTGCCTGTATAGAGAATTTTATAATCCTTTTCGAGACGCACCCGCATGTAATTTGCATTGAGAATGGCATATTTTGTAGCACTGGCCAATCCCTCACCACCTAACATTTTCAAATAACCGTATGTGATGGGCAGGAGATAGGCGCTGCCAAATGGGGCAGAGGCTACTTGACTGCCCTGTTCTCCGCCGACTTCTATTAAATTATGTTTCGGCAGAAAATCCACCAAATGCTCGGCTACGGCAATGGGGCCAACACCCGGACCACCGCCGCCGTGCGGCATGGCAAAGGTTTTATGCAGATTAAGATGGCAAACATCAGCACCCATAAAACCGGGCGAAGTGAAACCAACCTGCGCATTCATATTAGCGCCATCCATATAAACTAAGCCGCCGTGCTCGTGCACAATTTGGATAATATCCAATACGGCCTCTTCAAAAACCCCATGCGTAGAGGGATAAGTGAGCATAAGGCACGACAGATTGTTGTGATGCTCTTCTGCCTTAGCTTTTAAATCCGCTACATCAACTTCGCCGTCGGGAGTCGATTTCACCACTATAATACGGTTGCCTGCCTTAGCTGACGAGGCAGGATTGGTGCCGTGTGCCGAAGCCGGAATAAGACAAACATTGCGGTGAGCTTCCCCGCGACTGCGATGATAATTGCGGATTACGGTCAGGCCGGCATATTCGCCCGCAGCGCCCGAATTGGGTTGAAATGACACGGCTTTAAAGCCGGTGATAACACAAAGCCATTCCTCCATTTCCTTAATCATTTCCAGATAGCCTTGTGCCTGTTCGGCAGGCACATAAGGATGGATGCCGCAAACGTCACTCCAGCTTAACGGCAACATTTCGGCGGCCGCGTTGAGCTTCATCGTACATGAACCCAGTGGTATCATCGCTCTGTTGAGAGACAAGTCTTTCACTTCCAGCATTTTCATATAACGCATCATTTCCGTTTCGGAGTGATATTTATGAAATGCTGCCGAAGTTAAAAAATCTGTCTTGCGGGTCAATTTTTCAGGAATATGCAATGCAGGCTCACAATTGCCGGTGCACACATGCGGTGCAAAAGGCTTCCCTGCAGCTTGTGCCAATATCTGTAAAATATCATTAATATCCTGCAGCACAACAGTTTCATCCAAGGCAATGGTGAAGCAGGTTTCGCACCAGTATTTGAAATTGAAATTGCGCGCCTCAGCTACTTTGCGTATATCTTCACACTTCACTCCTTGCGGTGCTTCAAAACACAATGTGTCGAAAAAATGCGCATTGTATTGTTTATAACCATACTGTACGGCATAATCGGCCAGCACGCCAGCCAATGCATTTACTTTAATGGCTTTGCCTTTCAATCCCTCCGCACCGTGCCACATGCCGTAAAAACCGGCCATAATCGCCGTAAGAGCGCTGGCAGTGCAGATATTAGACGTAGCCCGTTCGCGCTTAATATGCTGCTCGCGCATTTGCAGCGCCATTCTGTAGGCTGTTTTACCCTCTGCATCTACTGTAACGCCAATGATGCGACCGGGCATTTGTCGCTTAAAATCCTCTCTGCAGGCAAAGAACCCTGCGGCCGGACTGCCATAGCCCACAGGAATACCGAAACGCTGAGTTGACCCTACTGCGCAGTCGGCACCCCATTCACCCGGAGGTGTCAACAGCGTGAGGGCAAGCAGATCGGCAGCAACCCCTACAAAAATATTGTGTTCCTTAGCCTTAGCTACAAAACTGCTGTAATCATGTACAGCCCCGTGCTGATTGGGATACTGTACCATAGCACCAAAGAAAGAGCTATTCAATTCAATTTTGTCGGCAGCACCCACAACCAATTCAATATTTTGAGCTTCCGCAATGGTTTTCATCACCCCAATAGTGGAAATAAAAACATCTTCTGACACAAAATATTTGCAAACATTATTTTTCACAGCTTCGCGACTGCGGCTATTGAAAAACATCAGCATCATTTCGCCGGCGGCCGTCCCCTCATCAAGCAGCGAGGCGTTGGAAATCGCCATGCCGGTAAGGCTGCTCACCATAGTTTGATAATTCAATAACGCTTCGAGCCGTCCCTGCGAAATTTCGGCCTGATAAGGGGTATAGGAGGTGTACCAGCCCGGATTTTCAAAAATGTTGCGCAAAATTACAGCTGGAGTATAAGTGTTATAGTAACCCATCCCAATGTAGGATTTAAAGAGTTTATTCCTGGCAAAAAGAGATTTTACGTGCGCCAAAAAAGGCCCCTCACTCATCCCTTCAGGCAACTCCGGAGTTTTTTTGTAACGAATGACTTCAGGAATAGTTTTGGCAATCAATTCGTCAAATGATTTTACACCGATGACCTCTAACATTTTTTGTGCTTCAGCCGCATTTGGTCCGATATGACGTGCTGAAAAATCATCTTTTATTTGTTTCATATAATGCTGTTTAGCCGGTTAATATTTGATTAAAAATAAAGTGCAAATGTACATGAATTTTTTGAATTACGTGTGTATGGCATAAAAATTTTAAACTTAAGAAGTTAGACAAGCCAAATTCATTGATAACCTGGAAGTGATAACCGAAATTTAAGCAAAAACATAAATTTTCTTCATTGCATTTCTGCTGCATGGATTTTAAGTCTTATTTCCGAACGAAAATGTACATCGTCAAGCGCTTTCGAAGATTTTTCCGTATTTTTGCACTGCATAATTAATTTGTACAAACTGTAATTTTTGAATGAAGAAGGCGGATTATATTTTTGAAACCAGTTGGGAAATCTGTAATAAGGTAGGGGGAATTTATACGGTACTTTCCACCAAAGCATCTACTGCAGTAGAACGTTATCAGAACAATTATATTTGTATCGGACCGGATATTCCAAAGGAGCATGGCGGAGAAAACGATTTTGTAGAAGACCGGATACTCTATAAAAATTGGCGCGAAAATGCAGCCAGGGAAGGGTTGCGCATCCGTATTGGTCGCTGGCAGGTCGCCGGAAATCCCGTTGTAGCGCTGGTTGATTTTACCCCGTTTTTCGAGAAAAAGAACGATATCTTTACCCAATTTTGGTTGCGCTATAAATTGGACTCCATTGCCGGACAGTGGGACTATGTCGAACCTGCCCTTTTCGGCTTCGCTGCCGCAAAAGTAATTGAGAGTTTTTACCGTTTCTATTGCAATGCTCACGACTGTATTGTTTCGCAATTTCATGAGTGGATGACCGGTGCAGGCGTGCTCTATTTAAAGTCGGAAGTACCGCAAATTGCCACCGTTTTTACCACGCATGCCACTGTTTTAGGCCGCTGTATTGCCGGGAGCGGCCTGCCCCTCTACAGCAACATGGAAAGTTACAATGCCCAAGAGTGGGCGCAAAAATCGGGTGTACAGTCCAAATTTTCACTGGAATATCTCTCCGCTCAACAGGCTGATTCATTTACCACCGTGAGCGAAATTACCAATCGCGAATGCATTGCATTTCTTGATAAAAAGGTGGATGTGGTTACGATTAATGGCTTTGATAATAAGTTTGTCCCCAAATCAACAGAGTTCTACAGCAAACGTGCCATCGCCCGCCAAAAATTACGCGAAGTGGCCTCCGCTCTTACTCAGCAAAACATTTCCGACAATGCCCTTTTTGTACTTAATAGTGGTCGCTACGAATTTAAAAATAAGGGCATCGATTTGTTTATCAAATCGTTATGTCAACTGCAAAACGACAATACGGGTCGCGACATCGTAGCCTTTATTACGGTGCCGGCAGGTGTTTCGGGGCAACGCACCGATCTGAAAGCACGTTTGGGACAACCACTCTCCGGCACACCGCAATTGTATGACTATAACACTCATCTTTTACATGATTTTGAGCATGATTCTATTATTAAAGAATTAAAAACCAATAATATAAACAATTCCCCCAATCACAAGGTCAAAGTGATTTTTGCTCCTGTTTATCTAAATGGGCATGACGGTATTTTTAACCTCTCTTACTATGATTTGCTAATTGGGTTCGATCTGACCGTTTTTCCCTCCTATTATGAACCTTGGGGCTACACGCCACTTGAAAGTATAGCTTTCGGCATTCCGACGGTTACCACTTCGCTGGCCGGCTTCGGTCTTTGGGCACAGGCTAATTTTGACCCCAATATGGGCGTTTGGACACTCAATCGCGAAGAGGCCAGCGATGAAGAAGCAGTGCATCAAATTGTTGATATTATCCGTTATTTTTGCAAGTGTTCGGAACAGCAACAGCAACAGCAGCAGGAACAGGCTTTCCGTATAGCTCAAGATGCGACTTGGGCACATCTTTTTGATAATTACCTGGTTGCCTACGATATAGCCCTTGAAAAAAGCGAGAAACGCTACGGTCAGTACCAAAACAAAACACCGGGTATTAGCACCCTGATAGGCCAGCATGAGCAAATACAGCCTCATTGGAAGCATATTACCGTTAAATCCAATCTGACCGACAATCTAAAACCGCTGGAAGAAATTGCCCGCAATTTGTGGTGGAGCTGGAACTACGAAGCGCGTGAGCTGCTACAGGAGATTGCCGGCGAATTGTGGCAGAAATACGAAGAAAATCCGCTCTGCGTACTGCAAATGTTGTCGTATGAAATCATCCAGCAATTTTCGAATGATACTGCTTTTATCAAAAGATTAAAAGCAGTATATCACAAGTTTAGCAAATATATAAATACCCCCTGCACCCGTCCTGAGCGGAAAGTAGCCTACTTCAGCATGGAGTTTGGCATCAGCAATGAATTGAAAATCTTTTCAGGCGGATTGGGAATGCTGGCCGGAGACTACCTTAAAGAGGCGAGCGATGCTAACGTAAATATGGTCGCCGTGGGGTTGCTCTACCGTTGCGGTTATTTTACCCAACAGATCTCGCATGCCGGTGATCAGCTGAATATCTATACTGCACAAAGTTTTTCCAAATTGCCGATTACGCTCTTGCAGGACGAGCAGGGTGGGCCCAAAAAGGTGGGCATTGCCCTGCCCGGAAGGATACTTTACGCTCGAATATGGCGAGCGGATGTGGGGCGCGTGCCGCTCTATCTGCTCGACACCGATTTTAGCGAAAATACCCCTGAGGATCGCAAAATAACCTACAATCTTTATGGTGGTGACAACGAAAATCGCCTGAAACAGGAATTGCTGCTCGGCATCGGTGGTATTCGCATGCTCGAATCGCTGGGCGAAACCCCGACCATATTTCATCTTAACGAGGGTCATGCAGCCTTTTTATCTTTGGAACGATTGCGCATTATCATGCAAGAGAAGCAGTTATCGTTTTCTTCAGCTATAGAGTTGGTACGCGCCTCCTCGCTCTATACCATACATACTCCCGTGCCTGCTGGCCACGATGCCTTTAGTGAAGATTTGATGCGCATATATTTTGCCCAGTATGCCGATCTCTACCATATTGACTGGAATTCATTTATGACGCTTGGTCGCAAGCGTGCCGATTGCATTTATGATAAATTCTCGATGAGTATTCTGGCCTGTAAATTGTCGCAGGAGATTAATGGTGTAAGCCGCATTCATGGACGCGTATCTCGCAAAATGTTTGCTGAACTGTACGAGGGATTTTTCCCTGAAGAACTGCATATCGGGTATGTAACTAACGGCGTACACTATCCCACCTGGACACACAAAAAATGGCAACAGTATCATGCTGAAATTATGGGAGACGAATTTGTGCAAGACAGCTCTAATTCTCTGCTGTGGAGCAACATGAGAAATGCCGATGACAATAGGATGTGGCAACTCAAAAACGAACTTCGCATTGAACTGCTTAACGAGGTACGCCAGCTGCTTGATGTGCAAATGCGCCATCGCAATGAATCTCCTTCACTCATTGTCAATACGATTAAAACAATAGACGACAGCGCTCTCACAATTGGCTTTGCCCGCCGTTTTGCCACCTACAAACGGGCTTACCTGCTCTTTACTTCTGAAGAACGGCTGAATCGTATGCTCAACAATCCCGAATGTCCTGTACAGTTTCTCTTCGCCGGCAAGGCGCATCCGCACGATAAAGCGGGTCAGGATTTGATAAAGCGGGTTATTGATTTGTCGCGCAAGCCTCAATTTACAGGCAAAATTATCTTCCTCGAAAATTACGATATGATTTTGGCGAAAAAGCTTATTTCGGGCTGCGATGTGTGGCTCAATATGCCCACACGCCCACTCGAAGCCTCAGGCACCAGCGGCGAAAAGGCTATTATGAACGGCGTGCTTAATTTCAGCGTCTTGGACGGCTGGTGGGCAGAGGGTTACCATCCTGCTGCCGGCTGGGCTATTTCGGAAGAGACAACATACAGCGATCCCGCCTTACAGGATGAATTGGATGCTTCGATTTTATACGATACTATTGAAAATCAGATTATTCCGGCATTCTATACCCGCAATGAAGCCTCCTGCCCGCAAAAATGGGTGTGCATGATGAAAGAAAACTTTGCACGCATTGTCCCCAATTTCACAATGAAAAGACAGTTAGATGACTACTACAACCATTTTTACCACAAACTGGACAGTCGGTCGGCAGCACTGGAGCAAAACGACAATGAGTTGCTGACCGAACTGATGCGATGGAAACTTAAACTTATCACCACTTGGAATGACATTGTGACGGAGCAAGTCAGCTATCCCGAAAATAGGGATAATATCTGTCTTTTGGGAGATACTTTTGAAACACGGGTATCGCTGCGTCTGGGGGCGCTGCTTCCCGAAAATATCAAAATAGAATTGGTTTTCACTGTGCGTAATGACAGTAAAAGAGAGTATTTTTGCAAACATCCTTTCCGCGTGGAAAAGACAGAAAAGGGCGTTACTACCTTTGTTTGCCGCATTGATACTCGCTTTGCCGGTGCATGGGATTGTGCTGTACGACTGCTTCCTGCCCATCCTCTTTTGCCGCACGACATGGATTTAAACCTTGTAAAATGGCTTTGATAGATTAATTTGAATATCTTTTGTATCTTTATAATTAATGGTATTACTCGACAAATTTGCTGATTATCAAATATTTTTGGTGTCAAAATCACCACGTCGCCACGACTTACTGACCGGTATGGGCTTTTCGTTTCAATACTTGGAGACTGCAGTGGAAGAATTTTATCCCAAGCATCTTATGCCGGTGCAAGTAGCCGAATACCTTTCGCAGCTCAAATTGTCAGGTATTGAACGTAGTGCATATCCTGATAAAACGCTTTTTATCGCCTGTGATACTATTGTAGTGTTGCATGAAACCATTATCGGAAAGCCTCAAGACAAAGATGAGGCATTAGCTTTTTTACACCGGTTGTCGGGACACACACATCAGGTTATCAGCGGCCTCACAGTGGCTACTCCGCACCACATCAACACCGAGCACAGTATTACCAGAGTACGTTTTGCTTCGCTTACCGAAGATCAAATACAATACTATGTAAATCAATATCTTCCATTGGACAAAGCTGGCGCATATGGCGTGCAGGAGTGGCTTGGCTACACTGGCATAGAAGCCATTGAGGGGTCATTTTACAATGTAATGGGACTCCCCACCCAGCTTCTTTGGCAAATGCTGGAAAAAGTTTAGATCTGACTGTCTATAATTCAAAAATTTTATGGATATTTGCACCTTATATTTTTATCTGAATCTTAATAAATAATTGTTATGAGTTTAATTGAACAAATTAAAGAAAAGGCGAAAAAAGCCAATAAAAAAATTGTACTTCCCGAGGGTGAAGAAGAGAGAACATTGAGAGCTGCCGACTCCGTAATTGAGGAGGGCTATGCTTCATTAATCCTGCTGGGAAACAGAGCGCTTATCAGGCAAAAGGCAACTGATTTTGGGCTGAAAAACATAGACAAAGTAGAAATCATTGACCCGAAAGAGAATCCCAAACAGCGCTATTATGCAGAAATGCTGTATGAAATCCGTAAAAATAAGGGCATGACCATAGAGACCGCCATGGAATTGGTACAAGATCCTCTTTATCTGGCCACGCTGCTGATTAAAAACGGCGAAGTGGCCGGCGAAGTAGCCGGCGCCCAAAATGCTACCGGCGACGTGCTTCGTCCTGCATTCCAAATCGTGAAAACATTACCTGGCGTGTCGGTAGTTTCCGGTGCCTTTGTAATGATTATGAAAGATACGCAATGGGGCGATAACGGTGTAATGGTATTTGCCGACTGTGCTGCACATCCCTGCCCGAATGAACATGAGTTAGCAGAAATAGCCGTAGTAACAGCCAAAACTGCAAAAGCTATTGCCGGCTTAGACCCTCGTGTAGCAATGCTTAGCTTCTCTACCAAAGGGTCGGCAAAACATGAAATGGTGGACAAAGTGATAAATGCTACCCGCATTGCCCAAGAGATGGACCCCACACTCAAAATTGACGGCGAATTGCAAGCAGATGCTGCTATTGTACCGAAAGTGGGGGCAAGCAAAGCGCCCGGAAGTTCTATTGCGGGAAAAGCCAATGTATTGATATTTCCAACGTTAGAGGTGGGCAATATCGCCTATAAACTGGTACAGCGTTTAGCCGGTGCAGAGGCAATAGGGCCTGTAATGCAAGGAATGGCAGCTCCTATTAACGATCTGTCGCGAGGCTGTTCTGTAGAAGACATTGTAAGTTTAATCGCTATTACTGCTTGTCAGGCTGCTTCAAAATGAAACAGTACCACACCTTTTTAAAGCACATTTTGGAAGAGGGAACTTTCAAAGCCGACCGTACCGGGACGGGCACATACAGTATTTTCGGCTATCAAATGCGGTTTGATTTGTCGGAAGGGTTTCCTCTTTTGACTACCAAAAAAGTACATCTTCGTTCCATCATTTACGAATTGCTCTGGTTTTTGCAGGGCGATACAAATATTAAGTATTTGAAAGACAATAATGTAACAATTTGGGATGAATGGGCAGACGAACACGGCAATTTAGGACCGATTTATGGCAAACAGTGGCGCTCGTGGAGCAATGGAGACGGAACGGATATTGACCAGATTAGTAGATTGATTACACAAATACGACAGGACCCGGACTCTCGTCGCTTAATGATTTGTGCATGGAATGTTGCCGATATCCCAAAAATGGCCCTACCACCCTGCCATGTACTATTCCAGTTTTATGTAAATAATGGTGAGATTTCATGCCAGCTTTACCAGCGTAGCGCCGATGTTTTTCTGGGTGTACCATTCAACATAGCCTCTTACAGTCTGCTTTTGATGATGATAGCGCAAGTGTGCGAATTGAAACCCAAAGCCTTTATTCACACTTTCGGCGATGCTCACATTTATGCTAATCACTTGGAACAGGTAAAATTACAGCTCTCTCGAACACCAAAATCGCTTCCTGAAATGAAGCTGAATCCGGATGTACAATCTCTTTTCGACTTCAAATATGAAGATTTTCAACTCGAAAACTACGAACCTTATTCTGCCATTAAAGCCGATGTGGCCATATAGAAAAGGACTCAAACGCGTGATGCATTTGAGTCCTGTCGCAATTCTTTGTTCCCGGGGTTTCCTTATTTTCAGGGGTTCCAGAAATACGAGAAGAGCCATTCTTCACTTAAAACCCCATTTTTTGATAAACCAATTAACTCTGATTATTGGGGTTTTTTATTCCTTGTTTTTGCGGTTACAAAAGTACAACAAATTTTTAAACAAAACAATTTTTTTGAAACTTTTTTGTTTTTCTAATTTGTGTTTCCAGATGTGTCCTTTGTGTGCCTCTATAACATATTTGGTTACACCATATTGCAAATGTGAAAAATATTGCATTATTTGTTTTAAAATAATATATTTTAATAAAACATAACGCCTTGCTATGAGAAATTTTATTAAGACAAATTGTTTTCCGTCCATTTTTTTGATGGGATTTTTGCTTTTTTCTCACTTTTTGGAACTATTTTGTCAGCATGATGCCAAAACAGTGCATCAAAAAACATTATTTCAGGCTTCTTGGAACTTCAATTATCAAACCAAAAGTTATGCAGCGCAAGTTCCCGGGTCTATTTATACGGATTTACTTCATAATCAATTGATTAAAGACCCGTTTTTTGGCTGCAATGAAGATTCTCTGCAATGGGTGTCTCAACAAGAATGGGTTTACAGCGCCGTTTTCGATAAAAGCGACATTCCTCAAAACATTTATAATGAATTAGTTTTCAATGGAATAAATGGCTATGCCCTACTGTTTTTGAACGGAAAACCGTTACTGCGTCAAGAGGGGGACAGTTTGGTTAATTTTACGGATAATGCTTTTCGCATGTACCGATTTAGATTACCCAAATCGCTCAAAAAAAGCGGGAATATCCTCACCGTTAAATTTCTCCCCTCGCATAAAATCATAGCAGAACGTGCGGCGCATTTAGCCTATGAGCTTCCTGACAATCGGGCGTTTCTGCGCACTCCTCCCTATCAATCGGGTTGGGATTGGGGGCCAGCCCTTCCCGACTGCGGATTCCAAAAGCCAATAGAGATAGATTCGTGGAGAAAAATTAAAATAGATGATATACAGATATATACAAATCTTATCGAAAATAGAGCTCAGGTAACTGTGCGCACCGACATAACCGCTGTAAAACCATGCCATGCAATTATTAGTTATTATTTGAATGATACACTGATAAAAATACAGGAAAAGGTAAAAATTGCCGGCACAAATACCATTGATTTTACCACGAACATAACACATCCAAAATTATGGAATCCTAATGGGACTGGTGATCAGCCGCTCTATCGTATCAGAGTAGAAGTATCTGTAAATAAAGAGATTGATAAAATAGAAAAACGTTTCGGACTGCGCACCATTGCATTAGATACCCGTCCGGACAGCATAGGAACAGCCTTTGCCTTCACAGTAAATGGCAGGCCAATTTTTATGAAAGGAGCAAATTGGATTCCGGCCGATTTCTTTCCACATCGAGTAACGCCAGACAAATACAGAGCGTTATTGCAATCATGTAAAAATGCTAATATCAATATGTTACGCGTATGGGGCGGAGGCATTTATGAAGATGACTATTTTTACGATTTATGCGACGAACTGGGGATTTTGGTATGGCAGGATTTTATGTTTGCCTGCGCCCTTTATCCTGCCTGCAGCACATTTTTGCAAAATGTGGCTACAGAGGCCAAAGAGCAGATTTTGCGGCTGCGCAATCATCCCTCTATTGCCCTTTGGTGCGGCAATAATGAAGTGAAAAACGGCTGGGAAGATTGGGGTTGGCAAACACAATATAATGATCAAGCCCGGCAAGAGATTGATCGCAATCAGA
>JAISAD010000035.1 GCA_031266895.1 Bacteroidales bacterium | reverse complement strand
AAACCGTTGAAGGTGGAGCGAGGCGTGTTTTCGGGACAGGGTCCGTAGAAGAAGGAGTAGAGCGCGTTTAAGACGCAGGATGGCTGTACCGTAAATCCGGCGTCGGTTGCCTTAATGGCTGTGGTGGCAGTTATGAGCACCGGATCCGGACTGGCATTGGCGTAGCTGAACGTGCATCCTGAGAAGGTGACGTTCCGTACCGAGTTCAGGCTGGCGTGGGTGGCGAATCCGTAGCTGTTGTCGGTTTCAAATGTGCAGAGGGTGAAGGAGCTGAATGAGCGCAGGGCTGAGGCTCCGGCTGAGGTGCTGCCGGCCGGGCGTATGGCATCAAAGGCTATGGCGGTGCGGTTGTTGACGAAGCTGGCACCGGTTGCTTTTATGTAGCCGGTGAGTACGGCGGTGGCGCTGTTTTCCTCGGGTGCTATGACCCTGATGGCGGTTTGAGCATTGCTTACAGTAGCTCCGTTTTGCAGCGTTACTTTGCCCTGTGCGCCAAAGTTGGCGGGGTCTAACGTGGACAGGGTGTACACTTTAATCCCTGGCCATGTCTGTCCGTCGCAGGCGTTGGTGAGCGTGCCGCCGTCTATGATGAGATGGCCGCCGCCCTGTATGCGGATGTCGGCGCCGGGCGTGCAGTAAACGGGGGCTGTTATTCTCAGTTCGCCGTTCCAGCGGATATTCAGTTCCCTGTCGAGTGTGACGGGCGTATTCCAGGTAATGTGCTGGTTGCCGGTAATATCAAAGCTGCTGGGCAGGGGCGGCAGGGCGGAGTTGCCGGATACTGTGATGTCAAACTGCTTTACCTCTTTATTGTAGCTCAGGTTTGAGGAGGTGGCTTTTATCCATGCTTGCCCTGCAGTTTTGGCTCTAACCTGAACTGTGGGCGTGCCCTGTCCCGACAGGATTTCCAGCCCCGGGCTGCAGGTCCAGGTTACGATGGTGTTGTTTGTCCTGTCGGCGGGCAGGTGCATGGTTATGGTTTGGGTTGTGCATACCGGCATGGCTTTTTCGCCTGCGATATAGGTTTCAATTTCATTAAACAGATACTCTACCAGTGCCGGATTGCAGGTAACATGTTCCATATTGTAGCCTACAGGCCCCCAATAGCTCTGAAAGGGGATTACTCCTTCGGCTACCAGATTGCGATTGCCATTGTTCCATAAATCCTGACAGCTGTTTTGCCAGCCATTCCAGTAGCCTAAGGTGCTGTAGGTGGGCATAAAACAGTGCGATGGAGAATTGAGAGCACAATGTGGTCCATTTATAATAGGACCTGTCGTTTCCATTAACGATTTCATTGTCGGTTCATAAATCTGCTGAAAAGTATTGTAGGTACCACCCGGGGCAGCGTCAGCTCCGCATCCCTGCCCAAACCGTTGTTTGTATGTAATGGCGCCTCCGAAAGGATAATGACCGTAAAATACATGATTGTCGTTTTGGGTGTCGCTGCCGGCCGTAATCATTCTAATATCGGCAGAGAATAGAGATGAATGAATAGTTACAGCCAGCTGATGGTCATAGCCTGTATGCGTGCCATTTAAGCTTCCATTGGTTATGGCGATTCTGCGCAACTGGTTGGGATAACCTAAAGCATCCACTGCAGCATAATAGGCCTGATGCCAATGATTGGGGTCTGCCATATGCAACTGCAGCATCTGCTTGGCTGCATGATTACATAAAACCTTGTCATATTTTTCTTTGGCAAATTCTCCCCGGCTCCATTGTCCTACATAGTGAAGAAAAGCCTGGCCTCCGTAGGCAATATTGGCTCCGACATGCGGTGAATCAAAAGAGACCCACAGGCGGCAGTTGTGCTTGCCATAATTGGTTTTAGCATCAGCAGGATGCGTCTCCATATAGCGGAGCGCATAGCGGGTAATCTGTCCGCCCATGCTTGGCCCCACTGCTACAATCTGCTCGCTGCTCCCCGATGCGGCCAATCTTTTGTTGATTTCATTGATAATTTCTATTACCGTAAAGGCATTGCGCTCAATATAATCGGAGCCTCCATCTATGCTTTTGCCGCTTACGGTATAGGGGGGCATATTAACCATTACAATATCGTATCCCTCGCATATTAATTTATCGCCCGCATTTTGAGTGCTTCCATTTGAAGTTTTATAATCCAGCCGTTGCCAGATGCCTCCTGCCACCCAGACATCGTTTTCCTTGTGCCTCTCAAACTGCCGTACATCCATAGGATCAAATCCATCTACAATCAGTATGGGCCTGCGCAGCTCCCTATCGCTGTTTGCAAAATAGTAGCGCACTTCAGCCCGGCCGCAATAGGCCTGTGATTCGTCATACCCCTGAAATGCTATTTGGGCATTAACGGTTTGGTTTTCCACATAGCGGGGACAGTCATACGCACTTGTGGAACGCGTATGATCGGATGCTTCCGTTTCTACTACCCGAAAACGGGCGTAGGTGGTAACTTCGCTGCCGTCAGCCAGTGTGATTACAAATTTCATTTTCTTCAGGCCAAAAGAGGTGTAGCTGACTGTAATTTTGCGATCAAGGCCAATGACTTGCAGCCCATTTCCATTGTCAAAATCTATGGACACCCTGCTAATGCCGGCGCCTTGACTGGAAAAAACAATACCGGCAGCAAGCATAAAGTCAAATGTGCTTCCAACCAGCACCTGCCGCAAAGGCGCCGCCACAACGGCATGATGCACCGTAAACAGATTGCCCTGTATGGAACTGTTTTCATGCCACAAGCCATTGCTCCTGTAAAGCCGTCCGGTATGGTAGGCGTCAGTATCCAGACTGGAGTAGTCGAAATTTATAATCCCTATGGGAATGGTGGCCTCCACAGCCATTGCTTTTAGCTTATCTACCGTGAGGGGCAATTCCTTTTGTGGAGCTACTGCCGCTCGCTGCAATTCGCTGTATGCCTGTATAAAATGCCAGTAGGAGCTGGTATCGGAATTTGTTATTCCGAATTGCTGCAAGCGGGCAAAGGGAACCACCCTGTCGTAAAGGATGCCGTAAGGTGCATCGGAAAATTTTACATTTTGATACAGACTGTCAAAACAGGCCGTGTAATCCTGCCCGTTTGGTGATTCTATGGTATCGATAATGGCTTGTGCTTTTGCCTGATAGGCCAGGCACAATATAAAACTGAGAAAAATAACGTATTGTTTCATAAAACGTAAATTTATTTGATTTAAAAACTTGGTTTATTTCTGATAAAAGAGTGGGTATAGCCCACAACAATAAGGCCATGGGTGCCCCATCCAAATTCTATTTTAGCCGCATCCTGTTGATTGCCCACACGCATCCCTATAAATGTAACATGTATGGTAGGACATAAGGCAAAGGACGACATTGCCCAATTATCAGCTAACGACAACGAACCTGTGGAAATTTTCCATCCAATGGAAGCTAAAGAATAGAGGTTAAAGCAGAAGTTGTTTGCATTTCTTTGACAGTATGAAATGCGATAATTTACCTGGGGGGAAATAACCATGCCAAACGGGTTATAATTAGTGGGAGGGGCAAAAAAAAGTGACAGAGTTGCTCCCACTGCATGACGCTGATTGAAGTTATAGTAGTAATCAAAATTAATATTCGGAAAAAGTACTCCACCAAAAGGTAGGATAATTGGTGTTGCAAATACCCCGTAAGAAACCCCTATTTCATGTTTGGGTACAATAAAACCGGTCGGTACCGTTTTTTCTTCCTGTGCGGATAGTAGTGTTCCGGTAAACAGGGTTAGTAATAAGATACATGTTGCTTTTTTCATATCATTGATTTATTTTAGTAAATTTCGAGTGCAAAAATACATCTTTTTTAAATACGCATGTTTAATCTTGATTATTTTGCCGTTTTTCTATATATTACTGCAAGTGAATAAGAAAAAAGTAGTGCATTGTTTCATAAAACATAAAAATTAGATTATTTGATTTATTTCTGTTTTTTT
>JAISAD010000173.1 GCA_031266895.1 Bacteroidales bacterium | reverse complement strand
CAGCCCCATCGGAAATAGAACCCGAATGAGCAGTATTTCTTTTAAAGGAAGTAGCAGGTTTTGCCAAAGCGTTAGCACATAAAGCAGAATCTGCCAATCCGGCAAAAACGGATTCGCCAGCATTAAAAACCACGTCAGTTCCTCCAGCAACATATTTGGATTTGAATGCACCTAAGGCGAAGAATCCGTTATCCATACCGCCCCAGCCCCAATTGCAATGATAATAGGTCGTAACACTATCCACATCAATGTAGCCATCAACAATCCATGCATGACCTGAACCAGTAGCAGGATAAGCCGAATAATAGAGCGGACGCATGGCATTCAATTCCGGTTTCAACACTTGAGAACTCCAATCGCGGTAATTGTTAAATTCCTGATATCGACGTATAGCCGCATTTGAAGAGTATCTCCAAATATCTTTCATTTGTTGGAAAGCAAAATCGGATTGCGCACCAGAACCTGCATAACCGTAAGACATAGCCGCGGAAACCCCCGTGTTATACATCAATTTGGCCACCTCATGATTGTAACTGTTGAGTGTATTGGTCATTGCATCATAATTAAAATTTTGCTGCGAAGGAGATATGACTTGACGCGGATATGTAAAAGGAGGGTTAAGCGGATTTTGAGAATCGCCGCGATCCACCGGAATATACGAATAACCTATACTTCCTTTATCGGGATATCTGTAATAGTATAATAGACCACTCATTGCCACGGCCACACAACCCGCATAAGCACGATTATCCAAATCAGCACTATTTGAAACGTTTGGATTAAAGGGACATATTGCGTTATAATAACGTCCCTGATCCCAATTGGATGTGGTCAGTGGTTCTACGGCTGACAGTGTAACACCTTTAGTGTCATTTACTGTAAAATTGGCAGCGCTATAGCGTTTCCATGCGCCTTTTGCATCGCTGTAGGCCAATTCAGGATATTTTTTCACCAATTTAATACCCTTTGCATACTGATTTAACAAATATTCTGATGAATTGTTGCCTTCATAGTTAGATTCCAAAGAGAAAGCCAATACGGGTGCAATTGCATCAACAGCGGAAACAATTACAAAGCCCCTGTCTCCAATTTGAAAACGATAGTAAAGTGGGGTGCCATCTTCATCGGTTACAGTTTGTTGGAGAGTTAAAACCAACTCGCTTTTCGCCGATGTAATGTTCACTCTTTCTGCAAGAAAATTCATAGATGCTTTCTTCGCATCTCCAATTGGTACTACATTTTGTGCATACGAGAATACATATGCAGCTAATATTACAATTAAAAACGTACTCTTTCTCATTTTTGAATCTGTTATTTTTGTTAATGACTTTTATTTACTTTGTTTTTATAGTTATTTTTGAGGGTTCAAAAATACAAAAATAAATGATACTGACAATACCTTTTGCTATTTCTTTTTCTAAATAATATTAATCAACTGAATATCAATGCAATATTTTTAGCCTTGTCATCAGTTTAATGATGATAAGGCTCGTTATTGAGGATAGAAAAGGCTCTATAAAGTTGCTCAGCAAAGAGAAGTCGCGTCATAATATGTGGAAAAGTGAGCTTTGAAAGCGCAATTTTGTCATTTTGTCGCCGATAAACCTCATCGGAAAATCCGAAAGCTCCGCCAATCACAAAAACGAGATTTTTAGTACCATTTAATTGTTTTTGAATAATCAATTGCGCAAAACCCGGCGAGGAATATTCTCTCCCCCGTTCATCCAGCAACACCACAAAATCGGATGGAGCGAGCCGTTTCAAAAAGAGTTTCCCCTCTTTTATTTTCTGCTGTTCCACAGTCAAACTTTTGCCGCTATTCTTCCGATAGGGAATGTTTTCCATCATAAAATCAATATAATGACTGAGCTTTTCTACATATTGCCGTATAGCTTCGTGAAACACGCCTGCATCTTCTTTGCCTATATACAGCAGTTTGATTTTCATTGACACGGTGCAACTGATTTATTAAAATTCAAATATTCCTATTTTCAAATTATATTCCTTTATGTTTCAGGCAGATCCAATTTTATTGGTTGAATCGCTTCTTCCACCCGAAATTCTCCAATTCTTGTGCGCCTGAGCGCCGAAAGATGTGCGCCGCTATTCAATGCCAAGCCGAAATCACGGGCTAAGGAACGAATGTAAGTACCTTTGGAACATACTATCTTGAAGTCAATTTCCGGCAGGGCAAAACGGGTGATTTCAAAGCTGTAAATCGTAATATTTTTAGGTTCTATTTCCACCTCTTGGCCATTACGGGCGTAGTTGAAAGCCCGCCGTCCGGCAATGCGCACCGCCGAATAGATCGGTGGCACTTGTGCGATTTCGCCCACAAAAGTTTGGGCAATCTGTTGCGCCAGATCCAGTGTGATGTGTTCGTAAGGGAAACGGGCGTCAACAGGCTGTTCCAGATCGAAACTCAATGTAGTAGCCCCCAGCGTAAACGTGCCGGTATATTCCTTTTCCTGTGCCTGATAGTGAGCAATTTTTTTCGTGAATGAACCGATGCAGATAATCAATACTCCAGAAGCCAGCGGGTCGAGCGTGCCGGCATGACCCACTTTTATCTTTACCTTGCAGGTTTTTCGTAAATAGTTTTTCACTCTGTTTACCAAATCAAACGAAGTGCATTTTATCGGTTTATCCAATACCAGCACATCGCCCTCAAGGTTGGGCGAGAGAGGCGGCAACATAAAACGAAAATCGTGAATAGTTTTATTTAACATAATCCGAAAATAAGTGCTGTGAGACCGGCTACAGTGCAATAGAGGGCAAACCAAAGCAGGTTGGCACGTTTTACCATCTCAATCATAAAGCGGCAGGCAAACAGGCCGATCACGTATGCCGAAATAAAACCGCAAAACAGCGACGATATGGGGATTCCCGATGCTGCTACGGAAAAATCACCACCAATTAAACTCAAAAAAGCCTCGCCCAAAATAGGAACAAGCACCATAAGAAATGAAAATTGCGCCATTTGTTCTTTTTTAACACCCAACAACAATCCTGTAGCAATGGTAGTACCTGAGCGCGACAAACCCGGCAACACCGCCACAGCTTGTGCTACACCCACAATGAAAGCCGTGCCGAAACCGATATTTTTACGCTCTTTAAATCTTACCAGTTTGGTGAATGACAACAATATAGCCGTTAGCAATAACATAATGCCTACCAGAATCAAGCCTTCACCAAACAGACTTTCCACCTTATCTTTAAAGCAGAACCCTACTATCATTACCGGAATCATGGAAAGCAGAATTTTACACACATATTGCGTCTCTTCGTTCCATTGAAACTTCAGGGTTTGGGCGAGTAGTTTGGCTATCTCGCGCCACAGTATCGTAATAGTACTCAACACTGTGGCAGCATGCACCACCACCTCAAACACTACATTTTCGGTAGCACCGATGCCCAGCAATTCTTTCCCTATAATTAAATGCCCGCTGCTGCTGACAGGAAGAAATTCGGTTAATCCTTGAATAATCCCTAAAATTAGCGCTTCAAACCACTCCATAATTTTGTTTTGGGTAGTTTAAGCCTCCATTTTTTGTTTGGGATGATACATAATGGCTACAATTTCGATAAGTAGTCCCAACAGCATTAGAATAGGAGCTACAGTTAAGCGACGGGGAGCAAAAATCTTTTCGCTGAATACAGCAGGGTCTTCCGAACCGCCTCCCGACAGACATATATAACCGATAGCGAGGATAACTACGCCCGCTACCATTAGAATATAGTTAGTTTTTCTAAATAACGGTGCTTTCCGCTCTTTTTTTTCTTCGCCTTGCAAAACAGGTTTTGTGGATTTGTGTTGTTGCGTCTTTTCTACATTAATAATTTGCGCCATGATTTTCTCTTTTAAAATTTATAGGTGTATAAGATCGTTATTCATTTTGATATATCGGTTTACGGCAACCAGAGAAGCTAATACTGTGTATAAAATGCTAAACAGGAAGAGAGCCAGCAAAATGCCGGATACATATAACATATTGCCAAAATCTACAAATTCCGGTAATAGCAAATTACCTTGCCATAGCATGGCTCCAAGCAGCAATACTGCAAAAAAGCCTCCCCATACGCCCTGCATAAAACCTTTCAATAAAAACGGCTTGCGCACAAAGGTGCGTGAAGCGCCTATCAGAAGCATACTCTTGATATTGAATCGTTTAGCATAAATATGAAGTCGGATAAAATTTGAAATCAGCAACAGCGAAATGAGCATAAAGAGAGCACATAATCCCAAAATAATCATCTGGATTGTTAAAAAATTATTGTGTATCTCCGTTACCAGCACATCGGGATAATGGATATCCTGTACCATCATACTGCGCTTAATTCGTTTCGTTATTGCCGCCAGCGAATCATTGTTGGCATAGGCGGCTTGCACGCTGAAAATCACCGAAGCATTAATCGGGTTGGAAATAATGTCGGTATAATCGTTACCAATTGCTTTGATAGCGGTTTGAGTATTCTCCTGTTTGGAAGAGAGGCGTGAGAAAGCAATGTAGGGTTCCAATTTCACTTTTTGTTCAAAGGCGGCAATATCGGCCTCTTTTACATCGGCAAAAAAAAGAATTTCCAACTCTATTTTTTTAGAAATATTAGAGATAAAATTATAAGAAAAAAAGGCAATATAGGATAACATGCCAATGAAAAATACCGCTAACGCAATACTCACCACCGAGCCAAAAGCCGAAAATCGCAATCGTGCCTTAGTGATTTTATCTATAGAATCGGGATATTTACTCATTATTTTACAAGCTGTTTTTAAGGCTGCAAATATCCATAAAATTTTTGAATTACAGATAGAGAGATGATTTTTTTTTGATAAGATGCATAAAAAACCGCGAATCATGAGCTATAATTTTCTATTTAAACAATATTTGTATCGGTTCTCCGTTATTATTTGCTAATCAAAACAAAAAATGAAGAAATTACTGCTTTTATTGTTCGTTTCCTGCTTAATGATGAATTGCAAGACTGCAAAGCAAGCGAGTGTACAATCTCATGTAAATGAAGAGGATGAGATATTTGTTGAACATCAAAATTTTATCATAAAAAAGGGTGAGACTTTTGAAATATCAATGTTGACCAACGCCTCTGCAGGTATGCGCTGGGAATGGGTAAACAAGGAAAAAGTTGCTAATATAGACTCTACTTCTATACGCTATGAACTCACAGCACCAGCCGATATAGTGGGCGCTGCTTCGCGAATGTACTGGAGTTTTACAGGTACAAAAAAGGGTGTAGCAATCATTCGGTTGGAGTATGGCCGGTTCTTCCCCAACAATCCGCGCCACACAGTAAAAATAATGGAAATTAACGTTAAGGTGAAATAAATTTTTGCATGCAACAACTACCTGCACTTTATGTGGCTATTCCGGCAACAGATGAATTAGATTATCTGCCTAAAACCTTACAAGCCATTGAAAATCAAAAATATAATCACATAGTGCATTTTTTTGTCTGCGTCAATCAGCCTGAAGAGTGGTGGCAAATTCCCGAAAAACGAGAAATTTGTGAACATAATCAAAAACTTTTAGCATGGCTTCAAAATTATAAAAACCTAACAATCAATGTAATAGATTGTTCTTCGCCTCAAAAAGGCTGGAGTAAAAAGAATTATGGCGTAGGTTGGGCGCGTAAAATATTATTTGACGCTATATTACATATAGCTAATAATCAGGATATTATAATTAGTTTGGATGCCGATACCCTTATCGAACCAAACTATTTTGCCTCTATTGGTGATAATTTTAGCCAACGGCAAAATAAAGCAGCTATTGCTGTGCCCTACTATCACCGTTTGACTGGTGAAGAGAGCGCAGACAGAGCTATACTGCGTTACGAAATTTATATGCGCAACTGGCTATTGAATATGTTTTGCATTGGGTCACCTTACGCCTTTACGGCTATTGGCTCTGCTATGGCATTGAGAGTAAATAATTTGAGGATTATTAGAGGTATTACACCGTTAAAAAGCGGCGAAGATTTCTATCTGCTGCAAAAGTTACGCAAAATGTCGCCTATTAGCAATTACAATCGCGAATTGGTCTATCCTGCCGCACGCTTTTCCGACAGGGTAGAATTTGGCACAGGTCCCGCCATGATTAAAGGAGCAACCGGTCACTGGGAAAGTTATCCCATCTACCATCACTCCCTGTTTCGCGAAATCGGAGAGGCTTATCAACTTATTCCCCAATTATTTAAATATGACATTGCTCATCCCTTTTTCAATTTTGTGCAGGAACGCTCCGGCAAACCTAATCTGTGGCAATTGTTGCGCAATAATTTTAGAGAAGCGAGCAAATTTGAGCGAGCTTTTCATGCCAATGCAGATGGATTACGTATTCTACAATACATGAAAGAACGTCATAATAAAACACAAAATAATGATTTGCAAAGTCTTGCGGAAAATATACAGTGGTATCATGCCATCAAGCCGCCATACCTGCGGTCGCCTGCTATTACGCAGTTGGCCGCTCTGTCCATAGCTCAATTGGCCACGATACGCGAAGCATTGTTTGTACGCGAACAACAGTTGAGAAATGAAGAAATAGAAAAAATAGAACCTGTAAAATGAAAAATTCACTAACCTACAAATATGATTTTTTGCTTCGCTATTTTAAGGAGCATAATCCAAATGCCGCTTCCGAACTAAAGTATCACAGTGCTTTTGAATTGCTCGTGGCAGTAGTTTTATCAGCCCAATGCACGGATAAACGGGTCAATCTGGTTACAAAAGAACTGTTTCAGCAATATCCTACCGCAGCAAAAATGGCACAAGCTACAGAAAAAGAGTTGTTTGAATATATTAAATCGGTATCTTATCCCAATAATAAGGCCAAACATTTGAGCGGTTTATCGAAGAAATTGGTGAGTGATTTTAACAGCAAAGTGCCGCAAGATATGGAAGCATTACAGAGTTTGCCGGGAGTAGGTCGCAAGAGTGCCAACGTTATCCTGTCGGTCATTTTTAACCAGCCTGCTATGGCGGTAGATACGCATGTTTTCAGGGTATCGAACCGGCTGGGTATTGTGAAAAATGCAAAAACACCATTAGAAACCGAAAAACAACTAGTGGCACACCTCCCACAAGAGGATATTCCTGTAGCACACCACTGGCTTATTTTACATGGTCGCTATGTTTGTCTTGCCCGAAAGCCCAAGTGTGAGGAGTGCGGGTTGACTGAAATTTGTAGCTATTTTCAAAAAGAAGGATAGGCATTAAAGCAACCTGCCTGATATTTCATTTCTTTAGAACTTCACTAATATCCGACATCAATTTTTTAGCCAAATTTTCCGCAATGGGTAAAGCTTTAGCTTCCGCATAAATCCTAATAACAGGTTCGGTATTAGAACGGCGCAAATGTACCCAATTTTCTTCAAAATCAATTTTTACACCATCGATCGTACTGACTTTGTAATCACTGTATTTTTCGGCAATAGCCTGTAAAATAGTCGGAATATTCATGTCGGGTTGCAATACAATTTTATTTTTGGAAATGAAATATTCCGGATATTGCCGACGCAGTTGCGAACAGCTTTTGCCCGATTTAGCCAAGTAACTTAAAAAGAGAGCGATACCTGCAAGAGCATCGCGTCCATAGTGTAATTCGGGATAGATAATGCCGCCGTTGCCCTCGCCACCAATTATGGCATTAGTGGCTTTCATTTGAGTTATTACGTTCACTTCGCCTACGGCTGAGACGCTGTATTGCACATCATATTTCTCCGAAATATCGCGCAAAGCTCGGGTTGAAGAAAGATTTGACACCGTATTGCCTTTGGTGTGTTGCAACACATAGTCGGCTACTGTCACCAATGTGTATTCTTCGCCGAACATGTTGCCATTTTCATCTACAATAGACAGCCTGTCCACGTCAGGATCTACCACAAAACCCACATCGAAAATTCCTTTTTGCATTACTTCTGCAATTTTGTAAAGATGTTCGGGCAGTGGCTCCGGATTATGCGGAAAATGTCCGGTAGGTTCTCCGTAAAGAGTTTTTATCTTGTTCACACCCAGCCTTTCCAGCAAACGAGGCAATGCCAAACCGCCGGTGGAATGCACGCAGTCAAGCGCTACCTTAAAATTGGCCTTTTCAATCTCTTTCGTAGCCACTAATGGAAGCTTTAAAATAGCATCAATATGGTCATCAATGGCTGTTTCATACGTGATGTAACTGCCTAAATTAGCAATATTAGAAAACGTATATTGTTCCTTATCAACAATATTCAACAATTCGCATGCTTCATCTCCAGAAATAAATTCCCCATTGTTTTTCAGCATTTTCAGGGCGTTCCATTCCATCGGATTATGGCTTGCTGTAATGATAATGCCAGCATCGGCTGCCAGATGCGTAACCGACATCTCTACTGTTGGGGTAGTAGAAAGCCCTGTGTCAATTACATTAATCCCCATACTTTGCAGGGTAGTGCACACCAGCCTGCTCACCAATTCGCCAGAAATGCGAGCATCGCGTCCCACTACTATTGTCAAAGGAGTCTCTTTTTGTAATTGTTTTTGCAATAATGCGGCAAATGCAGCGGTAAATTTTACAATATCCACAGGGGTAAAATTTTCACCCGCAATCCCACCAATTGTACCTCTGATGCCAGAAATTGATTTAATAAGTGCCATGTATAAAAGTTTTGGGTCGCAAAAATAGCATTTTACCAATATATTCTGTGTGTTCCAATATTTGATTTTAAGATTTTTTAAGAAAACAGACACCAGCCTCCATATCCCTATTTTTCACTTGCAATCATCTCGAAAGATCCGTATTCCATTCCGCTAATTTCTTCAATTATATTTCTTAATTTTTTTTATACTTTTGTCGAACAAGCTCAATAGAAAAAAAATCTTGAACACAATTATAAACAATAAAACAACAACAAGTTACGAAAATAGATTTTACGATATATATCCTGCTTGACGGATTACTTTGCAGGCACAGCCCAGCTTTCCATTACCGACCAGAGCGGCCGCCCGCTCCTCGCCCGTTCGCTCCTGGGCGCACAGGGTCAGTGGATTTGGGAAACCTCCGGCATCCCCTCCGGTAGCTACATCTACAGCGTAATCGCCAGCGGCCTGCAGATAGAGAGCGGAAAAATTGTGGTGGCGAAGTAAAACGGGCGCGACATATTTACATGCTTATCCGGCTCACCCGAACGCTTCTTTTGTCGATTTTGTCCAAATTTTCTGAAACGGCAATTTTTTTATTGCCGGCCTATTAATAGAGTTTATTTTACAGCAATAAATATATCTGAATAAAAAGTTGTATTTTTGCACCCTTAAAAAACATTGGAGTAAACAGGCAGAATTTATCTGGAAAAACAGGCAATAGATACACGTATAATCTTATCTTGTATGCAAATAGAAGATAATTAAATCTACATACTAATAATAACAAAAATAATGGACCAAGTAAAATTAATCATTGATAACAAAGAGGTAGCAGTGCCTAATGGGACGACTATTTTAAAAGCTGCGCAGCAAATGGGGATTAATATTCCTACGCTGTGCCACTTTGAGTTAAAGGGAATGGGGGTGCATAATAAACCGGGAGGATGCCGTATTTGTGTGGTTGAGGTAGAGGGACGCCGCAATTTAGCGCCGGCTTGCGTTACCGAAGTTACGGAGGGAATGGTAGTGCGCACCAACTCTATCAGAGCTATTAATGCCCGCCGTACCGTGCTTGAGTTGCTGTTGAGCGATCATCCTGCCGACTGCTTAAAGTGTTCAAAAAGCGGAAACTGCGAATTGCAGAATTTAGCTATTCGCTTTGGAATCAGAGAAATACCTTTTGAAGGAGAGCAATCGACTTACCAGTTGGAAGTATCTCCCTCCATTATACGCGATATGAATAAATGCATCATGTGCCGCAGATGCGAAACCATATGTAACGATTTTCAAACGGTAGGTGCGCTCTCGGCTATAGAAAGAGGTTTTCCTGCCGTAGTTTCTACCGCATTCAATCAAACGCTGGCACAGTCGCCCTGCACATTTTGCGGGCAATGTGTTGCTGTTTGTCCAGTGGGTGCGCTTACGGAAGTGGATCATACCGCTAAGGTAATCCGCTCTATTGCAGATGAAAAGAAGACGGTAGTGGTACAGGTTGCCCCCGCTGTGAGAGTGGCGCTCGGCGAAGAGTTTGGCATGACTCCCGGAAGCATTGTTACCGGTCAGCTTACCGCTGCCCTCAAGGCGTTGGGATTCGATTATGTGTTTGATACCGATTGGAGTGCCGACCTTACCATTATGGAAGAGGGGACGGAACTGCTGGGCCGCTTGACCAAGTATTTGAACGGAGATAAGGATGTGAAATTGCCGATACTGACCTCCTGCTGTCCGGCATGGGTAAACTTCTTTGAATATCAGTTTCCCGCGTTGAAAGACATTCCTTCAACGGCCAAATCACCGCAACAAATGTTTGGAGCCATTGCGAAAACTTATTTTGCCGACAAAATCGGCGTGAAACGCGAAGATATGATTGTGGTTTCCGTAATGCCGTGCCTGGCAAAGAAATACGAATGCGGTCGTGATGAATTTGCTGTAAATGGAAATCCTGATGTGGACTATTCCATTACCACACGCGAGCTGGCGCACCTGATTAAACAGGCCAATATTGATTTTGCTTCGCTTGAAGAGGCGTCTTTCGACTCTCCTCTGGGCGAATCGACCGGTGCAGGCGTTATTTTTGGCACTACCGGCGGAGTTATCGAAGCCGCTTGCCGTACTGCTTATGAAGTTTTTACAGGCAAAACGCTGGATAAGGTAGATTTTGAAGAGTTGCGCGGGTTGGAGGGCATCAGAGCAGCTACAATTGACATGAACGGTACCAAAATCAATATCGGTATTGCGCACGGCTTGAGCAATGCCCGCAAACTGCTCGAACAGGTAGAGCGCGGCGAAAGCCAATTCCATGCCATAGAAGTAATGGCTTGTCCGGGCGGCTGTATTGATGGTGGTGGTCAGCCTCTGCATCATGGAAACAGCGACATTATCAAAGCGCGCTGGGAAGCTATTTATAAAACAGACAGGAGCATGCCTATTCGCAAATCTCATGAAAATCCCTCTATTCAGACTCTTTACAAAGAGTTTCTGGGTAATCCTTGCGGGCACAAATCTCATGAATTGCTGCATACCCATTACTTTGATAAAAAACCGGTCATCGAAATTGACCTTGACAAAAAGTAGCGTATTTTATTAATTTCTTAAAATCTTTAAGTTATGCCAGTAAGAATTAAAATAAGACAAGAAAACAGAGAAAAGATTGAAGCAATATGCCGGTCTTTTAATAATAATCCGGGGGAATTGATAAATGTGTTGCATCAGACGCAGAATTTCCTTGGCTACCTTCCTGCTGAAGCGCAGGAGGTAATTGCTCAAAATCTGCATATCCCTACCGCAAAAGTTTATGGAGTAGTGTCGTTTTACTCCTTTTTCTCCATGATACCGAAAGGCAAGTATCCTGTTTCGGTATGTATGGGAACGGCCTGCTACGTGCGTGGTGCAGAAAAGGTGTTGGACGAATTTAAGACGCAATTGGGCATTGGGGTAGGAGAAACGGGTCCTGACGGCGAGTTTTCTCTGGCTTCGCTTCGTTGTGTTGGAGCATGCGGATTAGCCCCCGTAGCCCTTATCGGGGAAAAGGTACATGGCCGCCTTGCTGCCGATGATGTGAAAGTCATCATCGAAGAGACCCGTAAACTTGGATAAAATGAAAGTTGTAGCTTTTTTGGGGTGCCGGTTTACAAAATCGACGCCCTTTTTTAATGAACTATTTAAAGGCGGGGCAAAACATTTATTTCAGTTTCAATCGATATGGAATACTTAAACGCAACTGTTTGGCAAATTTTTCAGGATCAACAGTTTGTCTGTAGTTACCGAAATCAAGTTTAAACTTTTGATCATGCGAAATAAGAGTTATTTTCAACACCTTTTCCCCTTTGGCATTATCAACGGCCTCTTTGAGCTGGTGCGCAATGTGGGTATCAATAAATTTCACATTAAGGGTAAGTTCCACTTCACGACACATCTTTTGACATGCCTCTTCCAGCAAAAAAGCCTCTTTCAGTCGCAAATCCGGCTCGCCGGGCTGCCCGAATGCACGCTCTTCCACTACCGCTTTGATGAAAAGCTGTTTGCCGGGTTCAAAAAGATGTTTGTGTTTTAAAAATGGCTCACTGAAAATGTTCCAGCTGTAGTTGCCGGTGTAATCGTCGAACACAATGCGGCCATACTCTTTGCCTGTTTTGGTAAGCAGCGATTGTACCGAAGTTACTATAGCGGCAAGCCGGAGATTTTTATTCATCATTTTGTAGAGATTCTCTTTTTTGTTCAGCTCTGCAATGGTCGTCGTAGTATAATTGTCAATCACTAACTTATAGGGATCTAACGGATGCCCGGAGATGTAAAACCCGGCTACTTCGCGTTCAAAGCCAAGTCGTTGCACAATATTCCAAGGTTCGCATTGCGGTATTTCGGGTGTAGCAAGGCGCTCCTCTTCGGGAGCATCGTCGAAAATGGAGATCTGATTGGAGTTTTTGTTTTGCTGCGACTTGCTGCCAAATGCAATCAGTTTTTCAATATACGACTTGTTCTCATTATCAAAGGCAAAGTATTGAGATCGATCTACATTTGTGAAACAGTCAAAAGCACCGCCGTAAGCCAGCGATTCAATATTTTTCTTATTGCAACTGCGCAAATTAACGCGTTCTACAAAATTGAAAATATCGCGGAACGCCCCATTCATCTCACGTTCTTGGATAATTTCTGAGGCGGCCGATTCTCCCACTCCTTTAAGAGCTCCCAGCCCGAACCGGATATGACCGTCTTTCGTAACTGCAAAATTGATTCCTGACTCGTTAATATTAGGTCCTAATACTTCAATCCCCAGCTTTTTAGCATCTTCGGTAAGTATGGTAATATGGTCAATGCTACCCAAATTGTTGGTCAAGTTGGCTGCCAGAAATTCGGCGGGATAGTGTGCTTTCAAGTATGCGGTTTGGTATGAAATTAGCGAATAGCAGGTTGCATGAGATTTGTTGAAAGCATAGTTGGCAAATTCAGCCCAGTCTTTCCATATTTTTTCTACCTTTTCCTTAGGCTTAAAGCCGTTTTGGATGGCGCCATCCAAAAATTTCACCTTCAGTGCCGCCATTTTATCTACCTGTTTTTTACCCATGGCCTTGCGCAATTCATCGGATTGACCGCGTGTAAAACCGGCCAGTTTGCGGCTTAAAAGCATGACTTGCTCTTGATAGACGGTAATGCCATAGGTTTCTTTGAGGTGATTTTCCATAATGGGAAAATCGTAGCTTATGGATTCGCGCCCATGTTTGCGGGCAATAAAACTTGGAATATACTGCATGGGGCCGGGTCTATAGAGGGCATTCATCGCAATAAGATCTTCGAACACAGTGGGCTTCAGTTCTTTTAAATACTTTTGCATTCCGGGCGATTCAAATTGAAAAATGGCCACAGTGTTGCCATCACTGTAAAGCTGATAGGTGAGCGGATCATCAATCGGAATACAGTCAATATCAATATCTATTCCCTTAGTCTGCTTAATATTTTTCAGAGTTTCTTTAATAATTGTCAGCGTTCGCAACCCCAGAAAGTCCATTTTAATCAGCCCTACATCTTCAACTACAGAACCCTCGTACTGAGTAACCAGCACCTTGTCTTTTTTCTTATCCTTATCTGATCTGTCGCTTTTCTCCTTGCTTTTATCTTCAATGGTCGCCACCGGAACAAAATTGATAATGTCGTCAGCGCCGATAATGACTCCGCAGGCATGGATTCCGGTTTGGCGCAAAGTACCCTCTAACTGTTCGGCATATTTAAACACTTTTTGCGCTTCCGTGTCTTTTTCAAGTGTCTTTTTCAGTTCGGGCACCAGATTACAACAGTTGGGAATATTGACTTTTGGTGCTTTGATGTTCTTGCCTTCGAGAAATTTGTCCGGTATCAGTTTTGCCAGCAGATCGCCTTTGCTTACCGAAAAACCCAACACGCGATTTACATCCTTAATGCTTGATTTGGTAGCCATGGTACCGTAGGTGATAATGTGTGCCACTCGATCCTGACCATATTTTTGGGTAACGTAATCAAGCACTTTACTGCGCCCTTCATCATCAAAATCAACGTCGATATCGGGTAGTGAAATACGGTCGGGATTAAGAAAACGCTCAAACAGCAGGCCATATTTCAACGGATCTATATCTGTAATTTTAAGGCAATAAGCTGCCACTGATCCGGCAGCCGACCCGCGACCGGGACCTACCGATACGTCCATGTTGCGGGCAGCTTGAATAAAATCCTGTACAATGAGGAAGTAGCCCGGAAAACCCATATTGCGTATTACTTGCAGCTCAAAATCAATGCGTTCTCTCAGTTCGTCCGAAAGCTGTGTCCCGTAGCGTTCTGCGGCTCCTTTGTAAGTGAGCTCACGCAGATAATCGGCCTCTAGTTTAATACGCAATGCCTTGTCGTAACCACCCCATTTTTCAATCAATCCCCTGTTTTCTCCGTTGGGTTCAAACTCGGCTTGCAGCATTTCAAGCGTATATTTTTGCCGATATGATGCTTCGGTAGCAAAGGTTTCAGGAATATCGAAAATGGGCATAATAGGTTTATGATTGATAGAATAGAACTCTACTTTATCGGCAATTTTTTGGGTATTGGCCAATGCTTCCGGAAAATCGGGAAAAATAGCTGCCATTTCGGCCGATGTTTTAAGCCACTCCTGCTT
>JAISAD010000137.1 GCA_031266895.1 Bacteroidales bacterium | reverse complement strand
GTTCAATCATAATATCCAATTTTTCTTGAGGAGCAAACTCTTTTACCATTTGGGTAGGCATAATAGTTTTAACACTTTCCTATCCGAATAAAGTAATTACTGCTAAGAAGCAGAATAATAAAGTGATAATCTTTTTCATGATTTTAATAGTTAACGTTAATTCCCTATTTTTAAGTACGATAAAAACGGCCGATTTGTGCTCGATTTTTTGTTTTTGCTAAAAAAAATCAGAATAATCTCTAAGCGTTTGATTTATAGATGTTTTAATATCCGTACTCTCTTTTCTTTTTCCGATAATCAAAGCACAGGAGAGTTGAAACTCTCCTGCGGGAAATTTTTTTGAGCGTGTGCCGGGTATCACTACCGAATTTTCGGGCACTGTACCGGTCATCTCTACCGGTTTATCGCCCGTAACATCAATAATTTTAGTAGATTGGGTGAGTACCACATTAGCGGCCAGCACAGCCCCCTGTTTCACGTGTACCCCCTCTACCACAATAGCCCGTGAACCGATAAAACAGTTGTCTTCAATAATGACCGGCGAGGCTTGCAACGGCTCCAGCACGCCGCCAATGCCCGCGCCGCCGCTCAAATGCACATTTTTGCCGATTTGGGCACAAGAGCCTACGGTAGCCCATGTATCCACCATAGTGCCGCTGTCCACGTATGCCCCTATATTAACGTAGGAAGGCATCAAAATTACGTTGGGAGCCAAATAGGAGCCGTAGCGGGCAACGGCATGAGGCACTACGCGCACCTGTTGTGCTGCAAAGTGCTGCTTCAATCCTATTTTGTCGTGAAATTCAAATGGAGAAGCTTTAACAGTTTCCATTTTTTGAATAGAAAAATACAACAAAACAGCCTTTTTTATCCATTCATTAACTTTCCAACCGCCATTTTGCGGCTCGGCTACTCTGATTTTACCTCTATCCAATTGCGCTATTGTTTCTCTAATAGCCTTTTGAACAGCGGATTGCGATAAGAGCGTGCGATCTTCCCAAGCGTTTTCTATTACTTTTTTCACTTTTTATTAAGAAAATGCAAAAATATGAAATTTATCCGAAATACACTGTTTTCCCCAAAAAATAAGGATATAATCTCTTTTTTTAACTATAAAAGGGGATTGTTTGCAGGTATTGATGCTTGCACTTTTGCATAAAAAATTATCATACATGAAAAATTTTTATACTTCGTTTATTATCAGCTGTTTAATGCTTGCATTTTTTACTGCTTCAGGGCAGGAAGTGACTACGCAACCCGCCATTAGTCAGGAAGAGTATCAAAGTTTATTGAAGAGAGTGGAGCAATTGGAGCTTCAGCAGCAGAGCAACGATAATACGGATACTCCCAGAGTTAAAAATCGAGGAATTTTGAGCATCGGCGGTTATGGAGAAGCCGTTATGCAACGCTTTTTTTATAGTGATAATTTTAATCGTTACACTTACCCCGACTTATATAAGACAGCAAAAAGTCGCGGACAATTTGATTTGCCTCACATTGTCTTTATGATGTCTTATGATTTTGGCAGAGGATGGAAGGTCTCTTCCGAAATAGAGTATGAACATGGCGGCACAGGCTCTGCCATAGAGATAGAAGCCGATGAATTTGGGGAGTATGAAAGCGAAATAGAGAGAGGCGGCGAAGTGGTTATAGAGCAGTTTTGGCTGGAAAAAAGCTTTAATGAAGCGGTTAATATCAGGGCAGGACATATTATTATTCCTTTCGGATTAACCAATTATAAACATTTGCCTACTGAATTTCTGTCCGTGTTGCGACAGGAGGAAGAGAGTACGCTGTTTCCCTGTACGTGGCATGAAACCGGTATCAGCTTTTGGGGTAAAAAGCGGAACTGGCGATATGAATTTATCTTTGCTGCAGGATTGGATGCCGACAAGTTCAATGATGCCAACTGGATTAAGGGTGGAGGAACTTCTGCTTATGAATTTAGCATATCCAATGCTTATGCCGGTGCTTTTCGCGTTGATTATTATGCGGCAAAGGGACTGCGTTTGGGTTTGAGCGGTTATTATGGACACAGTGCCGCCAATAGCCTTAAGGCCGACCGCTATAAAGGATTGCTTGGAGCGGTAATGTTAGCCTCTTTCGACCTTGATTACCACGACCATAATGTATGGATTTTGCTTAATGCCGATTATGGACATCTTACCGACTCGAAGGCCCTTTCTCAAATCAATAAAAATTTGCCTCGCAATTCTCCATCTCCCAGAACTAATGTAGCTTCTGACGCCTTGTGCTATTCGCTGCATTTTGGCTATGATTTCTTTGGACTTAATGATAAGCTGAAAAGCAGAGAGATGAAATTTTATCTCTTTGGACATTTAGGTTATGTAAATTCAATGCTAAAAACAGCTGAAGGTATTTTGGCAGATAAGCGCTTTGCTAAGCATATTCTTTCGGGAGGAATTAATTTTTATCCCATTAAGGAAATTGTCCTGAAAGTGGAATTTGCTTCCCGACTTTTCCCGCATGCCAATTATAATACGGAAAATACCTTTTTAATAGGAATTTGCTATGCGGGCCTGTTCACCAAGAATTTCAATAAAAAATAATAGAATAAAATCATTTACTATGAGAAGAAACAACTTTTTTTACAGCATCCTGTTTATTGCAGGATTAACACTTTTAGGCTCCTCCTGCAGGAAGGAGACCGAACCGGACAGCGATGCCGAATTGCTGAACATACTGGAATCGTACACCAACAACACGGTAATACAGACTTACAAGGGTATGGCTGACAAGGCGATGGAACTGTTTTCGGTATGCCAGCAGGTACGCAATGGTGCCAATGATGCAAACATAGCAGAAGCGTGCAATCTGTGGCGTGCCGCACGGGTTTATTGGGAACAGAGTGAGGCTTTTCTTTTTGGTCCTGCGGAGTATAACAGCCTTGACCCGCATCTTGATTCCTGGCCTTTGGATAAGGACAAGTTAGACCAGGTGCTGAGGCAATCTGACATTATGAACATAGATGCGGCTTACGCACGCAACAATTTTGGCTCAAGTCTGCTGGGTTTTCATGCTGTAGAGTATGTGCTGTTTAGAGATGGAGGTCCCCGTTCCTCAGCCGCTATATCCTCACCCGAATTAGCCTATTTATGCGCCATAGCTCAAGTGCTTGCCGAAGATTGCATTCTGCTGGAGGGCAGCTGGAGTGGCGAATCTTCGCTTTCGTCTGAAAAAATGGCTCTTTTGGAAGAGGCCGAACTGGCGATTTCAGCCGATTTTGGTTACGAAATGAAAAATGCCGGTAAAAGAGGCAGCAGATACGCCTCTGCACGTCAGGCTATAGAAGAGATCATCGAAGGATGCAAGGATATAGCTGACGAAGTAGGCAATTCTAAAATTGCAGACCCTGTGCAATCCGGCAATGTGCTGGATGTGGAATCGTGGTACAGCTGGAACTCTATTGACGATTTTGTAAACAATATTGTCAGCATCCAAAATTCCTACTATGGATCGCAAAATGGCATTATCAGCGAGCATTCGCTCTGCAGGATGATAGCAGAAAATAATCCGCCGCTGGACATGGAAATTAAGGCGAACATAGAAAATGCCAAAGCTAAAATTATAGCTATCGGTACTCCTTTCCGCAATCATCTGAATAATCGCGCCGGTGCACAGGCCGCCATGGATGCCTGTAATCAGCTTTATGCCTCAATTAATAAAATAAATCTTGTTATTCCCTGATTTTTACTATTTTTGCACTTTTAAAAAATAATATATGAAAAAATACTGCTATTTCTACATTTTGTGCACTTTGCTGGTAAGCGGTAGCTGCAGAAGAACACAGGAAACTCCTGAACTCAGTGAAGAATATTATACCGGTGGAAAAAACGGTACGGTATTTATTAACTCCAGCAAGGCATACGAACAGCAAGCATCTGCTATTTCCGACGGCATGGCTTTCTTAAAAGGGGAGCAATTGTTTGAAGGAAGATTTGTATCGGGCGACGGCTCAACTCCGTTTTCCGGCCTGGGTCCTGTTTTTATACGCTCAAGCTGTAAGGACTGTCATCCGGGTTATGGACACGGAAGGCGCATGGACAGATACAATTCCGACGAATACGGCAATGGCTATCTGCTGGTTATCTACGATGAAAACGGCTTGTGCCCCCAATTTACAGGGATGCCTCAAACCCGTGCCACCTATCCGTTTTTGCCGCCTATAGACGAGTCGGGAATTCACATTACCTGGCATAACTATACGGACGAATTTGGCAATTCCTATCCCGATGGCGAAACCTATTCGCTTATCTATCCCACTGTCAGCATTGACCCTTCGGCTATTCTGCCCGAACTGAGGCCGTCTCACTATTCCGTAGCCATAGAAGCCACTATTGGCATTTATGGCACAGGCTTACTGGATGCCATTTCCGAAAACGACATTATAGCCGAACACCAAAAGCAGCAAGCCCGTTCATATTGTCGGGGACTATCTGACTTGCCTTATGCCAAAGATGAAAATGGCATAGATAAAGTTGGCCGATATACCTATGGCTGCACACGCAGTACCTTGCAAAATGGCCCTGGCGCCAACGCCCTGTGGAATATAACTAATGTAACGCGCCCCGACAGGCGGTATCATTACATTACAGCAGCTTATGCGGAGGCTATGGCTAATAACAGCCAGGTGCAGCAGGTTTTGGGATGGGGACATGACAGTATTTACAACTACTTGATGAGTACCAATCTGCAGCCCGAAATGAGCATGGAGGATTTTGACGATCTTATGGTTTGGCATAGAGGATTAGCCGTGCCTGCTGCACGCAACCTGTCCGAACCGCAAGTGGTGGAGGGAAAGGAACTTTTCTATGAAATGGGCTGCACGGCCTGCCATAAGCCCTCATGGGTAACAGGCACGGATGCACATGTTCCAGGGTTTTCCCATCAAAAAATATGGCCATACTCGGACTTGCTGCGCCATAATCTGGGTATGAAGGAACCGGGAGCAAGAGCCAATTGCCGCACGACTCCGCTCTGGGGCAGAGGCTTGTCGAAAATCTGCACGGGCTACGAAGATCACTTGCACGACATGCGTGCCCGCACCTACGAGGAAGCCATTCTGTGGCATGGCGGCGAAGCAGCTCAAAGCAAGGATAAATTTCGCCGTTTGACTAAGCAGCAGCGACAGGCAGTAGTTAAATTTTTAGAGTCTATATAGTATATAATTGATTGTTGGCGTAGCCTGCTTCAAGAATATTTTTGCCGCAGGTTATGCCGGATTAGGGTTGAAAGCACAAAGTTCCTGATATTACATCGGGAACTTTGTGTTTTCAGAAAAATAGTGTATTTTTGCAAGCCAAAACTGAATAGTTCTTTTTTTACAGCGCATCCTGTTTCAAAAACATTTTGACAGCAAGGTGCGCCAATATAAATGTTAGCCGCAAAGTTCCTGATAGCCCTATCAGGAACTTTGCATTTTCAAAAAAAAAGTGTATTTTTGCAGGCCAGAACTGACCAGTTCTCGTTAATAGCATAGAGTAGCTTGGTTTCAAAAACACAGCAAGTTACGCTATAGTGTGTTGAAAGTCAAAGTTCCTGATAGCCCTATCGGGAACTTTGCGTTTTCAAAAATTTCGTGTATTTTTGCAAGCCCAAAACAGACAAAAAAAATCGAAACAGATAAAAAAAAACAATTTTATGAAAGAAAAATCAATGATCAGAATGAGAATGAGCGCGCACGATGCCCATTATGGCGGCAATTTGGTAGATGGCGCTCGCATGTTAGGCCTCTTCGGCGATGTGGCTACCGAACTGTTAATTAGATGCGATGGAGACGAAGGTCTCTTTTGTGCTTATGACAATGTCGAATTTCTGGCGCCTGTTTTTGCCGGCGACTATATCGAAGCCGTTGGTGAAATTACCCGGGTGGGCAACACCTCCCGCAAAATGGTATTTGAAGCCCGCAAAGTCATTGCCCCGCGCACTGACATTTCGCCCTCTGCTGCCGACGTGCTGCCCGAACCCGTAATAGTGTGCCGGGCATCGGGCACCTGTGTTGTCCCCAAGCAGTGCCAGCGCAAAAATTAGCAGCAACATCCCAATCAATAATATCCCAATCAACTGTTTTAATTAACTTAAATCACACAACTATGGAAAAACTGATTATTACAGCCGCCATCTGCGGCGCTGAAGTATTGAAAGAGCATAATCCGGCAGTGCCTTACACGGTAGCCGAAATTGTGCGCGAAGCCAAATCTGCTCACGAAGCCGGCGCAAGCATCATACACCTGCACGTGCGCTGGGACGACGGCACGCCTACTCAGGACAAGGGGCGCTTTAAAGAGTGCATTGACGCTATTAAGGCAGTTGTTCCCGACATTATTATACTCCCCTCTACCGGAGGCGCAGTGGGCATGACCAACGATGAACGGCTGCAGCCCACCGAACTGGACATTGAGATGGCCACTTTAGACTGCGGCACATGCAATTTTGGCGGCGATGACGTTTTTACCAATACCGAAAATACCATCAAGTATTTCGGACAGCGGATGATAGAGCGCGGCATTAAGCCCGAACTTGAAGTATTCGACAAAAGCATGATTGAGATGGCGCTGAGGCTGGCTAAAAAGGGATTTATCAGCCCCCCGTTTCATTTTGACTTTGTAATGGGCGTAAACGGCGGCATTGGTGGCGACATTCGCGACTTTGCTTTCCTGCGCGGCAGCATTCCCGAAGGGGCTACCTACACCGTAGCCGGCATTGGGCGCTACGAATTTCCACTAGCAGCCCTCTCCATCATTGACGGCGGCCATGTGCGCGTAGGCTTCGAAGACAATGTTTACCTCTCCAGGGGAGTGCTTGCCAAATCCAATGGCGAACTGGTAGCCAAAGTGGTACGCCTTGCCCGCGAGCTGGGCCGCGAAATAGCTACCCCTGCCGAAGCCCGCCGCATTCTGGGCCTGGCGAAATAGCGGGCTGCTCCCGAAACGTCTTCCAAGCCATGAAAAACTGTCCCTTAGTTGAAATAGATCCCTGGCTGAAGCCCTATAATGCTCAACTGACAAAGCGGGCGCAGCGGGCTGTGTTGCGGACTTTAGAATTTACAGACGGAAAAACTACCCTTGCCGACTGCTGCAACAACCATCTTTACTACGGCCTGCACAAAAGCGAAAACGGCTGGGTGTTTCGCGAAAAAGCGCCCAATGCCGTCGCGATTTATCTTATGGGCGACTTCTCCTACTGGCAAGTCAACCCCCGGTATGCCCTCACCCCCCTCGGCGGCGGCGACTGGGAAATCAGACTGCCCGACTCATTCCTGAAGCATGGCATGTGCTACAAGCTGTGGATGGTATGGCAGTCGGGAGCCGACGAGCGCTTGCCCGCCTATGCCACCCGTGTCGTACAGGATGCCGACAGCAAAATCTTTACCGCGCAGGTGTGGCAGCCCGAACCCTACTGCTGGCAGCACAAGGCACCCCAAAGGCCGGAGCATCCCCTAATCTACGAAGCCCATGTCGGCATGTCGTCGGCAGAAGAAAAAATTTCGACTTACGATGAATTTAGAACAGACATTTTGCCTAAAATTAAAGCGCTGGGATATAACACCCTGCAGCTTATGGCCATTCAGGAGCATCCCTACTACGGCTCCTTTGGCTATCAGGTAGCCAACTTCTTTGCCCCCTCTTCCCGCTTCGGCACGCCCGAAGCATTGAAGGCGCTCATTGACGCGGCGCACTGCACAGGCATCTATGTCATACTCGACATAGTGCACTCCCACTCGGTACTCAACGAAAAAGAGGGCTTGAGTCGCTTTGACGGCAGCGACAGCCTTTACTTCCACAGCGGCAAGCGAGGGTTGCATCCTGCGTGGAATACCCGCTGCTTCGACTATGGCAAAAGCGAAACTGTAGCCCTGCTGCTCTCCAACATCAAGTACTGGATGGAAGAGTTCCATTTTGACGGCTTTCGCTTCGATGGCGTAACCAGCATGTGCTACAGGCATCATGGCCTGGGCGTTGACTTTGTAAGCTATGCCCAGTATTTTGACGAGCAGGTGGATGAAGATGCCCTGGCCTATCTTGTCCTGGCCAATAACCTTATCAAGGAACTGAACCCTCATGCCTTAGCCATAGCAGAAGAGGTGAGCGGCATGCCGGGCATGGCCTTTCCCACCGCACAGGGCGGCATCGGGTTCGACTATCGCATGTCAATGGGAATCGCTGACTTCTGGACCAAAACGATAAAAGAGTGCCCCGATGAGCAGTGGCGGCCTGACGAAATCCTCTATCGCCTCACCGACAAGCGGCGCGAGGAGCAGACCATAAGCTATGCCGAAAGCCACGACCAGGCCATAGTGGGCGACAAAACCATCATATTCCAGCTTATCGACAGGGAAATGTACAGCGGAATGTCTGCAGAAAGCTCCAGTATAATTGTAGATAGAGGCATTGCCCTGCACAAAATGATACGGCTGGCCACGCTTTCGCTGGCGCAGGGCGGCTATCTCAACTTTATGGGAAACGAATTTGGCCATCCCGAATGGATAGACTTTCCGCGCGAAGGCAATGACTGGTCGTACCGGTATGCCAGGCGCAACTGGGCGCTGGTCAACCCCAGCCTCAAATACTGGCATCTCAACCTCTTCGACCGCGAAATGCTCAAGCTGCTCACGCAGCACTCCACCCTGTCGGAACCGATAAGCCATATAACCACCCATAACCGAGACCAGATTTTAGCCTTCATGCGGGGCAGGCTGCTCTTTGCCTTCAACTTCAGCCCTGCAAGCTCCTATCCCAACTATGCCCTGCAGGCTGCTGCCGGCAAATACTGCCTGCGACTCAGCAGCGATTCCGGCATATTTGGCGGCTTTAACCGCATAGATGAAGCACTTCCCCACTTCACATTGCCCCAAACCGGCAAAGATTTGCTATGGCTCTATCTGCCTGCACGAAGCGCCATAGTACTTGAGCGCTTATAATTTCGTCTTTTTTATTTTTTTTTCTACTTAATCTTCAGCCAATTAGAAATATTTCATTTTCTATAGCGGAAAAATCTATTATTTGGTTCGTTTTTTTTTCTATATTTGCACCCGCTTGTAAACAGGTGAAAACTTTTTATGAAAATACAAAAGAACATATACGAAACTGTTAAACCAAAAGGTGTTCTTCATACCGGCACCTTTGTCGCGGCTGCGGATTCTCTTATTTACTTTCAGATTGCATTTTCCGCAGCCGCAGGTTTCGTTTTTACAGCATTCGGCACACTTTCCGCAGTTGCGGATTTCATCCCGGACGCTGCGGCACGTTTTCCGCAACTGCGGATTTCGTCCCGGACACTGCGGCACACTTTCCGCAACTGCGGATTTCGTCCCGGACGCTGCGGCACACTTTCCGCAACTGCGGACCTCATCTCCATCATGCATTTTAAACCACTTAATTAAATAGATATTATTATGAAAATCAAGAAAATTCACCTCGAGTACCTGCGCAATGAAGCGCACTATCAATTCATGCTTCTGGTGCAGAAGCTTTTTGCGGCTTATCCCGCTACATCCGACATTGTGGCCGACCTGATTCCTGCGCTGCTTGACCTCACCAAGACAGAAGGCCAGCTGGTAGATGCCCTCAAAGCCAGCCAGTACACCGAACAGATTGCCGAAGCCGACCGGCGCGTAGATCGCGATATTACGGGAATAAACGCTGCCATAGCCTCGGCGCTGCGTCACTACGACCCCGCTGTAGCCAAAGCCGCAAGGGAACTGGAAGTGCGCATGAAATCCATCCGCGGCGAAATTGCAAAAAAAGCTTATGGAGAAGAATCGGCTGCCGTTAAAATTCTGTTAGCAGATCTGCGGAACATATACACCTCGCAGGTGACTCTGCTGGGACTCAGCGGCTGGGTTACGGAACTGAACGAAGCGCAGGCAGCCTTCGAACAGCTCTTTATCCTTCGAAACAGCGAACTTGCCGCACGTCCGCAGGAAAAGCTGCAAGCAGTGCGGAAAGAGATCAACAGCGTGTACCGCAGCATCGTTGAGCGCATCGACGCCTACGGCATCCTCAATAGCATCGACATCACGCGGAAGTTTATAGGCGAGCTGAACCGCGAAGTGGAATACTTCAACGAGCACAGCCGCCAGCATGCTAAAATGGATATCGACAAGGCTGCCGTAGCCTCCATTCCCGACCAGATCTGGGAAGGCAAGCCCGTTATAGTGCTGCCCGTGGTAACGTACGAAGGCGACGAACTGGTCTTCACCAAAGACTACGAGCTATCCTACCGCGACAACGTTCACCCCGGCACCGCCGCCGTGCTCATCCACGGCAAAGGCACCTTCCAGGGCCTGAAAACCGTCAGCTTTAATATAAAATGAACCCAAAAAAGTAACAGAACAATACCAGAATAATGACAGGAATAAGAAAAATCGCTGCAGCCATCCTCCTGACGGCCGCCTGCAGCATTCCCGCCTTCGCCGACGGGACAATCAACATCGGCACAGGTGTCGGCGACGGCGACGGCTGGAGTTTCGCAAGCTCCACAGTCACCATTACGGACAACGGCAACTACACCATTAACGGCAGCACGACCACCAACAGGATTAGGGTGAACCCCGGCATAACGGCAAACATCACCCTCAGCGACGTAAGCATCAACGTCAGTGCCACACCCGGCACCTGTGCTTTCGACATGGACGGCGCTACGGTAACCCTGATGCTCACGGGCAGCAATGTGCTGAGAAGCGGCAGTAGCCATGCCGGCCTGCAGGTTCTTAACAGTGCGATATTAACCATAGCAGGAACCGGCTCGCTGGCAGCAAATGGCGGCAGCAACGCTGCAGGCATCGGCGGCAACACGAGTAGCGGCAGCCAGAATACCGGCATCACCATCAACGGAGGCACTGTAATAGCCACCGGCGGTTCTGCCGGTGCAGGCATCGGCGGCGGAATGGGCAACATGAATTATAATACAATGTGCGGTACCATCACTATCAACAGCGGCACCGTAACGGCAAACGGCGGAAGCTATGGAGCAGCAGGCATTGGCAATGGAGCACAGTGCGGATACGCTGCCGGCATCATCACCATCAACGGCGGCACTGTAACGGCAACAGGCGGCTCGAATATGAGCGGCGGCCCGGGTATCGGTGGTGGCCATATGGGCTCTGTCAGCCAGGTCATCATCAACGGCGGTACGATAACAGCAAATGCTGCCGGAAGCGCTGCCGCGATCGGAGGAAACAGTAACAATAGTGGTACACTGATCATCAACGGCGGCAGCCTGCGGAGAAGCAACACCAAAGGCCCCGCACCTGAAAACGGACAAAATACAGCCGTATTTCTCAACACCCTCATCATAGGCAACACCCCCGTAACAGGCGGCACCCCCGTAACAGCAGGCAGCATTAACGGTACAAACTGCAGCGAAACCCCCAGCGCCGGCGTTTATGGCATCAGAGATGTAAAAACCGATGCCGAAGGCAAAGTTTACTTCTACCTCCCGTCCGCCACCGGCAATGAATTTATAGCGCTGACGGCAAACAGCAAGATATACGGCAGAAACTACACTCGAAACGCCAGCCACAGCAACGTCCAAACCCTGGGATTGCCATACGACATCACGTTAAGCAAAACCGGAACATATAACTTCCCCGCCGCAAGCTACGGCTACAGCGCGCAAGCATCGCTCACCGTAACTGTAAACAATGCAGGGTACAACCCCACGGATGCACTCAGCGTCGCACTGAAAGGCACCAACTTCGACAAGTTTACGCTCTCCACAGCCTCAATCTCTTCCATAGCCATGGATGGTACGGACAGCTTCACCGTCATGCCGAACACGGGGCTTGCCGCCGGAACCTGCACGGCAACGATAACAGTATCGGGCGGCAACAACATCATTGCCTCCTTCAACGTCAGCTTTACGGTAAACCCAAAAAACATCACCGTAACCGGCATCACAGCAACGAAAATCTATAACGGCAACGCAGGCTTCACCGAACCCCACATTGATATAACCAATGCCGTGCTGGAGGGCAACCTGGACGGCACCAGCCTGACGCTCGACAAAAGCAGCGCCACCGGCAGCTTCGCCACGGCAGACGTGCAGAGCGGCAATATCGTTTTCAGCGACTTTGCCCTCGGTGGCACCGCAGCAGTCAACTACATGCTCACTCAGCCGACCGTCTCGGCAAGCATCACCCCGAAAAACATCACCGTAAGCGACGCCACCATTGACCCCAAAACCTACGACGGCACAACTGACGCCACCGTAACGGACATCATCTTCATCGGGCTGGAAAACGGGGAAAGCCTTGGCCTTGACACCGACTATGACATAACCGCCGCTGCCTTTGACGACCCCAATGTCGGCAACGGCAACCGGACAGTACAAATGACCGTAGCGCTGAAAAATACCGTCAGGGCAAACAACTACACCCTCACCAGCGGAACGGATTGGCAACTGGCAAATCAGAGCATCGGCAAGGCCACGCTCACAGCGTCACATCTGGACTACGCCCTCACAGGCATCACCTACGACGGGTTGCCGCACGGCGTTGTCATGCCGGCGCTGCAAACCAGCCCGACGCTCTACACCGGCCTTGGCACCGTAACGGTAAAATACGAGAGCGCCGACGGCACCACTTACCCGCTCAACGCCGCTCATCCCGTGAATGCCGACAGCTACACCGTGAAAATAACAGTTGACGAAGGCGACAACTTTAACGCCGTCACTGACCTGGAACTTACCGGCGGCACCTTCGACATCGGCAAAGCCATCCTCACACTGGCACACTTGGACTACGCCCTCACCGGCACCATCTACGACGGATTGCCGCACGGCATTGCCACTCCGTCGCTGCAAACCAGCCCGACACTCTACACTGGCCTGGGTACCGTAACGGTGCAATATGAGAGTGCGGACGGCACCACCTACCCGCTCTCAGCCATCCAACCCGTCAACGCCGACAGCTACACCGTGAAAATAACAGTTGCCGACGGCGACAATTTCATTGCCACCGCCACCGATCTGGAACTCACCGGCAGCACTTTCGACATCGGCAAAGCCACGCTCACAGCGGCACATCTGGACTACGACCTCACCGGCATCATCTACGACGGATTGCCGCATGGCATCGTCACGCCGTCGCTGCAAACCAGCCCGACGCTCTACACCGGCCTGGGCACCGTAACAGTAAAATACGAAAGCGCCGACGGCACCACCTACCCACTCAACGCCGCCCATCCCGTCAACGCCGACAGCTACACCGTGAAAATAACAGTTGCCGACGGCGACAACTTCAACGCCGCTACCGATCTGGAACTCACCGGCGGCACCTTCGACATCGGCAAGGCCACGCACGCCATCACCTTTGAGCCTGCGGCAACACTGCTGGTAGAAAACGGCGCTTACCCGCTCCTGGCAACAGTAGCCACCTCCGGCGCACCCGAACTTCCGATTCTGTTCCTCACAAGCGATGCAGCACTGGCAGAACTGTCGGGCAACACGCTATTGCCCAAGCAGTCAGGCACGGTTACCATCACGGCATACATAGCCCCAGACCCCAACTATGAAGCCGCCGCCGAAGTATCGCGCCCCATCATACTGACCAGCAGCAGCACAAGTACAATCAGTATCGACGTGCTCGGTACCACCCTTTCGGATAACGGAAGCCGCTACATCGTGGACGACCCCGCGGCAGAAACCGTCACTGTAGTCGTAACGCCACAGGACAACGGCGCCAAAGTCATCTACAATGGTCAGGAAGCACCCACCTTCACGGTGGACGTAAGCCGTGGCGGCACACAAACAATCACCTTCACAGTGGTATCGCAGGATGGCACGCAGGAAGAAACCTATACCCTCCTCATCGAGCAACTCCTCGCATTTGAAGAATACACCAACGTCAAATGGAACATCATCTTTGTCCTCCATCTGCGCAAGCTCACGGAAGAGACATACAACCCCTCGCAATGCCGATGGTATCGCGGCGACGAACCTGTCGGCACGGGCTTCTTCTACAGCAGAGGCGAAAGCCGTGAAGAGCACTTCATAGCAGGCGAAATCTGGCACTTTGAACTGGAAACACCGTCGGGCATTGTCCGCTCCACGGAATACACCATTCCCGAAACCACCGCGCCGTCCAAATCAATCTCTGTCCATCCCAATCCCGTAGCTGCCAGCCATCCCTTCTATCTGTCGCTTGGCAATTACACCCCAGGTGCCGACGCAAGCGACTACTGGATCGAGGAGACAATGCGCGAACTGGATGTTGCCGGCAATAACGGCGACGGGATAATTCGCATCTATAACAGCATAGGCATACTTGTTCTGCAAACGCAGGCGAAAGACGATCTTACGGAACTCCGTCTGGCGAAATCCGGAATATACATTATTCGCGTGAATGGTCAAACAGCGAAAGTAGTAGTCAAATAAAAATTAAAAAATAAATCAGTCACACATGAAATCTGTAATTTTCAAGTTGCTCGCAATATGCTTCTTCTGCGCCACATCCGCACACGGGCAGAAAATGTCTTCCCTTCCCTCTCCGGCGCCGAAAAGCGAAATATCTATCCATGCCGGCGGCGGATTGTCCACACTCAACTACCGTCTTTCGCAGGGCAAGCAGTCGCAAGGCTTTGGCGGTAACTTTGGAGTGGACTATACCTTTTTTCTGGGCAAGCATTTCGGCATCGCTACCGGCGCCGGAGTATCGCTCTGCAACGCTTCCGTCCGGCTGGACGGCGTGCTGAGCCGAATCCCCGAACTGATCGATGAAGACGGCGACCAGTATGAACTGCGCACCTCGTTCATCAATTACACAGAACGGCAACAGGCAATATTCTTCCGCATTCCAATAATGGTGCATTTCCGGACAACTGGACGCATCTCATTCTATGCGCAGGCAGGCGCCGTGCTGAATATTCCCGTAAGTTCCCGCTACGAAGTAAATAACGCCACTCTCAGCAATACAGCATACTACCCCCTCTACGATGTGAGTCTCACATCGCCCTCTTTCATGGGTCTGGGCGATTTCCCCGACAGGAACACTCGGGACAAGCTCTCGCTAAAAACCATCGTTAGCGCTTCGGCAGAAGTTGGTGTTCGCTGGCAGTTGAAAAATCCGGCGTGGGCGTTCTACACTGGCGTATATGCGGACTACGGACTGAACGACGCATTGAAAGGCGGTCGCGACAAGGAGATACTCCGGCAAAATGCAGCCACTCCCGACGAATTCACGACAAACAGCGTGCTCTCCTCCCGCCATGCTCCGCAGTCTTCCTTCACCGGTAAGGTATCGCTGATGTCAGTCGGACTGAAAGTCTGGATCTCATTCGGACTGTTGCACTCCGGCAATCGGCAACAGGCGGCGGAAGCGGACGTAGCACTCGAAGCCCAGCGGCAGCATGAAGCAGCCGAAATACAGCGACGCCAGGTAGCCGAAGCCCAGCGACAGCAGGAAATAGCCGAAGTCCAACAGCAACGCGAAGCAGCCGAAGCCGAAGTTGCACGGCAACAGGCGATAGCCGAACAGCAGGAAATAGCCGAAGCCCAACAGCAGCGCGAAGCAGTTGAAGCTCAACGGCAGCATGAAGCAGCCGAAACCGAAGTGCGTTTTGCCACCCTCAAACAGGAGGTCGAATCTCCGATAGAAGGTTTCCGGCCGAACCAGACAAGCCTCACTGACGAACAGAAATCCGCGCTGGCCCAAAAAATTGCACTCCTGAAAGAGTACCCCGACCTCCACGTGGTTTGCGAAGGACACACTTGCGACCTTGGCAGCGAAGAGGTGAACCTGCGTGTCGGTAAACTCCGCGCCGAAGTAGCCAAAAAATACCTCGTAGAGCAAGGCATAGCCGAAAATCGCATCAGCATTGTCTCTAAAGGCTTCAAGGAACCGCTTGTACAAGGCACCGACGAAGCAAGCAGGGTAAAGAACCGGCGAATTGTGATAAAGATCGAGAATTAGCAACTGTTTTTATTCCGCGCAAAAAGCGCAAATCTAAGAAATTGTGTATCTTTGTGCCCCGTTTCCTAAAATAGTACGAAATTTCTCGTTTTTAGAGAAATGAGGATTTTAAAATATTAAATATCAATTAATTGTGAAGTTTCTAAAAAGATTATAGATATGAAATCAGAAGAAAGTGTTCGCTCTGAAAATGAAGAAAATCAAAACATTGAGGCCATTTCCGACATTTCTCAGGAAGTTCAATCCATTACGGAATTACCTATCGACTCTGCACCAGTTACCGCCCCGTCAGTAGAAGAAGTTATAGCCTCAGCAGAGGCAACTGAATCTGTTGACGAAGAAATTAAAGCACCGACTGCTGTGGAAGAATCAATTGCTGCCGGTCAAACTACATTTGAAATTGTAACAGAAATTGAGAAGGAAAACATTCTTTCAGATACACAGGAATTTGAAAATCAGGAAAATGATGAAGAATGTGAAGATGCTTCTGCCAAATCGACCGACAGTATTGAAGCCGAATATACATCGCTCAGCTACGAAGAAACGGTAGCTGCGCTGGAACAGGTGGTTCGTGAACCCAATTTCAATCTCATCAAATTGAATGTAAGTATTTTGCGCGGTAAAATTCTGGATTTCATTAAAGAGGAGAATAACAAGGCGCTGGAAGCTTTCTTAGCCGAAGGTGGCGTTAAGGGAGACTTTATAGCCGAGCACAGCGCTTTGGAACAGCGTTTCAATGCTGCATTACATAAGTTCAAAGAGAATAAAGCCAAGTTTTTAGATGGCTTAGAAGCAGAAAAGCAGAGAAATTTAGCACTAAAACAGACTATTATTAACGGGTTAAAAGAGTTGATTGAAACAGAATCCAACCTTAAAGTGCTAAATGACAAATTTAAAGAATTTCAGGAAGCATGGAAAGAGGCAGGCCCTGTACCTCAAACCGAATCTACCAATCTGTGGCAAAGCTACCATTTTTATGTGGAAAAATTCTTCGACATTCTGCGAATTAATAAAGAACTGCGTTCTTTAGATTTAAAGAAAAATCTGGAACAGAAAATCGCACTCTGCGAGCAGGCAGAAGAGTTGCTGGTAGATGAATCTATTACTCTTTCATTCAAAAAATTACAGGAACTTCATGAGGAATGGAAAGAGATTGGCCCTGTGCCGGATGATAAGAAAGAGGAGATTTGGGAACGGTTTAAAAATGCTTCAGACAGTATCAATCAGCGCCGCAGAGAGCATTATGAGCGGATTTTTACCGAGCAGCAAAATAACTATAATGCAAAAGTAGTACTCTGCGAAAAAGCCGAAGAATTGTTGGCGGCTTCTGAAACCAAAAGTGCGAAAGAGAAGCATGTCATAGGAAAGCAATTATCTGATTTGCTGGAAGTCTGGAAGACATTGGGGGCCACTCCCCCTAAACTCAATGAGGAAATTTGGAAACGGTTTAAAAGTTCTCTTGACAAGTTTTCTCAAGAGCGCAAAGAGCAGGCTAAAAAGGTATGGGATGAGCAGATGCAGAATTATAACCTTAAGTTGAACCTTGCTATTCGTGCAGAGGGCATTGCCGATCGCACCGATTGGAAACAGGCTTCGGCGGAAATGATTGCGCTTCAAAAAGAGTGGAAAAGTATTGGGGCTGTGCCATATAAGTACTCTGACGCAATATGGAAACGCTTCAGAGCTGCCTGTGATAATTTCTTTACGAAAAGAGCAACATATTTTGGCAGCAAACAGGATGTTGAAGCTGAAAATTTGAAAAGGAAAGAGGCCTTAATCGAAAAAATCGTAAATCAGGAGTTTGGCGAAGATAAAAATGCCAACCTCGAAATTCTTAAGGAGATACAGCGCGAATGGACGGAAATAGGGTACGTAACCAAATCGGAACAGGACCGTATCTACAAATCTTATCGCGAAGCCATCAATAAACGTTTCGAAGAATTGAAAATCAGTGCTAAAGAATTGCATCGCGAAAAATTCCGCTCGCGTGTTGATGATATTCTGGATGATCCCAATGCAGGCAATTTGATTGTTAAAGAACGTAACTTTCTGGCAAATAAACTTAGAGAATTGAAAGATGACGTTTTGATATGGGAAAATAATCTGGGATTTTTTGCCCACTCTAAAAATGCCAACTTGTTGAGGGAGGAGTTTACAAAGAAAATTGATGATGCCAAAGCGCAAATCAAGGAATTGGAATATAAAATCCGCATGTTGAACAATCCGAAAAAAAAGGAGGAAGAAGCTAAAACGGCTAATCCTGCTAACCCTGTGGAAGAGACTAAGCTTGCGGAAGATGCCAAATTAACAGACAGTGAGCCTGCTTCGGAAACGCCCATGATTGATACTCCGGAAATTCTCGAGGAAAGTGAAAATTGAGCAAGTGAGATCATGGCTTCATTAAATATACGAATAGATAAATGGCTATGGATGGTGCGCCTGTTTAAAACGCGCTCCATGGCTACCGATGCCTGCAATGCCGGCAAGGTGAAATTGAACGGCAATAACGTAAAGCCTTCAAAAGAGGTGAAAACGGATGAGATGTATCAGGTGAGAATTGGGCAGTTGGAAAAATGCGTGCAGGTTATCAATACTCCCAAAAGCCGTGTGGGTGCCCCGTTAGTCCCCAGCTACTACACCGACCTTACCTCTGCTGAAGAGTACGAGCGTGTAAAAGCGCTTAATGCCAGATTTGAATGTAGAGATCATGGCGAGGGGCGTCCTACCAAGCGCAACCGCCGACAGATTGAGTATTTGAAAAACTGTTATGTCGCCGAAAAACAGTAATTGCACGCGAGCGATGTTTTGCTTTTCCTTATTTCGACCCGTAGTTGTGATAAAACGACAATAAATAGTAAATTTGGAAAGATGAGATACAATCCTTTAGATCAATCGTTTTATGTCGCCAATCGTAAAAATGTGATTGGTGAAATGGAAGAAAAGAGTATGGCCATACTGCTGTCAGCCGACGAATACCCCCGTTGTGGAGACACCACTTTTCCCTTTCGGCAAAATTCGGATTTGTTATATCTGTGCGGCATCAATCAGGAGGAGACTGTTTTAACACTGTCTCCGTGGCATCCAAATCCCGACTACAGAGAGATTTTATTTGTTAAAAATCCTGCTCCAGAAATGATTACATGGCATGGACACTGCCTTGCTAAAGAGATGGCCGCAGCTATTTCGGGCGTAAAAACGGTGCTCTTTATCGAAGAGTTTGAAAGTGTTTTTCACAATTTGGCACTCAATGCAAATGCCATTTATGTGCCTCTCATGGAAAATCCGCGGCTTAAAGTCACCTTTCCTACACGTGAAAATCGCTTTGTTACCCAATTGCAAAAAGAGTATCCTGCTCATACTTTAAAGCGGTTAGCTCCCATTCTCTACCCGTTGCGCGTTATCAAACAGGCTAAAGAATTGAATGCTTTGAAAAAGGCTTGCGAAATCACCGAAAAGGCCTTTATGAGAGCCGTTAAAGCAGTAAAACCAGGGAAATATGAGTATGAAATTGAGGCTGAGCTGATTTATGAAATGCTTCGAAATGGGGCCACAGGACACTCCTTTGCGCCAATAATTGCTTCAGGTAAGGATAGTTGCATTTTACATTATATTAAAAATGACAAACAGATGCAGGCGGGCGACCTGCTGCTTATGGATTTTGGGGCAGAGTATGCCAATTACGCCGGCGACTGCAGTCGCACGGTGCCTGTAAGCGGACAGTTTACCCCACGCCAAAAGTCAGTTTACGAGGCTGTGCTCAGCATCTGCAAAGATACTATTCCCCTTTTCAAGCCCGGCATGACTATTCACAAAATCAACGATTTTGTCTTTAAACGGATGGATGAGGAGCTGATAAAATTGGGACTTTATACCACCGAAGACGTAAGAAAGCAAAACCCTGACAAACCGCTCTTTAAGCAATATTATATGCACAATACCAGCCATTTTATAGGATTGGACGTGCATGATGTCGGCGAACGCGATTGGCTTTTTCAATCCGGCATGGTGCTGAGCTGCGAGCCGGGCATCTATATTGCACGGGAAGGCATCGGCGTAAGAATTGAAACCGATGTGGTAGTAGGCGACACCCCTATAGACCTGATGTCGGAACTGGCAGTGGAAGCTGATGATATCGAACAAATGGTTGGACGGCAATAATTCATTCTTTCAAGTATTTTTGCACTGTTTCCCACAATTCAAACAGTGATTGATAGGAGTGGCGCAGTAGCGAAGCAACCTGCTTATAGGGTATCCATTCCACTTTTGTGATGCCTTCTTCCTCTTGGGGCTGCAGCGGTTGAGAGCACTCTGCTTGCATCAAATACCAATGGGTTCTTTTCAGAAAATTTTGTCGATTGGAAGTGTAGGTGTGATAGGTAGGCATGATTTCTTTAAGAGGTTGTAGTTGTTGCAGGCCGGTTTCTTCTGTTGCCTCGCGCACAGCAGCAATTATAAAAGCTTCACCCTCTTCTACTTTACCTTTCGGAAATTCCCATTTACCATATCGAAAAATCATTAAAAATTCCTTTTTTTTATTCCAAATAACAGCTCCCGCCGCTTCGATTAAGGTATAGCCGGACAGAAAAATTTGCCATGAATTACTGTTGTTTATTACATGTAATTCGTTGTCAATGAATACTCTAACAGGATATTTCATATCTTTGTGACGCTATTAAAACAGTGCAAAGATACGGATTTATCTATTCAAAAAAAAAAATGTATCTTTGCAACCCAAATTTCAGAAGATAAACAGGTATTAATTAACGCATTAAAGAAAGGAGATTTTAGATATTACGAAGCAAAATTTCAGGCCCTTTCATAAGGGTGGACAAGCCCGAAGGAGAGAGGCTGCACATAAGATAAACCAATACATTACAGCACCTACGGTGCGCATTGTAGGAGACAATTTTGAGCCTCAAATCGTTTCACTTAGAGAAGCCTTAGCGATGGCTGATCGTTATGAGATGGATTTGGTAGAAATTTCACCTAGTGCTACGCCGCCGGTATGTAAGATTATGGATTATCAGAAATTTCTTTATGAACAGAAGAAAAAACAGAAAGAAATTAAGGCAAAGTCGGCGAAAATCGTTGTAAAGGAGATTCGCTTGGGACCTCAAACCGATGAGCACGATTTTGAATTTAAGACCAACCACGCTGTAAAATTTCTGCAGGATGGCTGTAAAGTAAAAGTTGATGTTTTTTTTAAGGGGCGTTCTATCGTTTATAAAGACCAGGGCGAACTGATGTTGCTGAAATTTGCGGAGGCAGTAGCCGAATACGGAAAGCCGGAGCAAATGCCTCGCCTGGAGGGCAAGCGTATGATTATGATTCTTAATCCTAAAAGTAAATAAATTATTCAAACTCAAAATATTAAACCTTAAAAACTACAAAGAATGCCAAAAATTAAATCAAAATCGGCTGCCAAGAAAAGGTTTACCTTGACCGGCACCGGCAAAGTAAGAAGACATCATGCTTATCACAGCCACATCCTTACGAAAAAATCTACAAAGAGAAAACGTAATTTGGCTTACAGTGCTATAGCTGATAAAACAATGGAATCCACCATCAAACAGATGTTAGGACTCTGCTAAATAAAATTATTAACTTTACCATCAGCTGAATAAGTGTTTGCCGTAATTGGGAAACCGCTGACGTAAAAAAAAAAGAAAGGAGACTTTATGCCAATATCAGTAAATCACGTTGCTTCAAAAGCAAGAAGAAAAAAGATTTTGAACCGTACCAAAGGGTACTTCGGTAAACGTAAAAACGTTTGGACCGTTGCTAAAAACACGTGGGAAAAAGGGCAACAATATGCCTACCGCGACCGTAAAGCAAAGAAGAGAGTATTTAGAAGTTTGTGGATTACCCGTATCAATGCGGGCGTTCGCGAATATGGCTTGTCGTACTCAAAATTTATGGGTATGATGGGAAAGAAGGGCATTGAATTAAATCGCAAAGCCCTCGCCGACCTCGCAATGAATAATCCCGAAGCGTTTAAAGCGATTGTTAATTTGGTTAAAAAATAGCCGAGTTAGAGTAATTTTAGGAGTATGGATAATTGGTTCAGGGGCTTTCGGAAAGAGAGCCTCTGTTTTTTATGCTTGAAATGCAACCCGATTACACAGGCGTGTGGGCAACCCTGCATAAGCATGTAAGTGTGTTGTGTCCTGTTTTATTTCGCCATCACAATTTTTCCGCAGCAATAAAAGTCGCGCTTGAAGCTCGAGAGGCGTCAAGCAACGCCTGCGCTGGTTGTAGATGTACTGCATGGTGTTGTATTCGTTTTTATAGTAAGTGTAAATCTGAGCTAATATGCTATTATTGTTAAGATTAATTCTACAGGTACTGTTCTTTGCCATAAACGTGAGTGTTTGTAGAAAAAGCAGGATAGCGCGGTATGGGTATGGGTGAAACAAAAAGGATGAACATATCAGGTTATAGCAAATCTATTATTTTATCAACAACTTCATTATGTGATAATAATTCTGTATTAATGATTGCGTGATGATAATTAACAAATAAAATATCGCCTTCAATGGAGTTAGTTCTGCTTTTCTCTTCAATCGTATTTATTTTTTTTATAGAGGCTTCTATATCCTGTTTGGATGGTTTTGCTTTTAAACGATCTTCATTTGTGTTTCGTTTGATGCGTTCTTCATAAGAGGCTTTTAATTCGATAACATATACATCATAATTGTTCTTTTGAAACATATTGAGGAATGATGTCATGAAATGACTGTAATAATCATGATCAAAAAGATGTACAAAAGTAGTTACAATGGATTGATTTGCTGTGTTGTATTTTATAAAATCGGAAAATATATCTAATCTCAATTTGAAATAATAAGTTGTTCTCTCAATAGGATTTTCATTGAACAGAGCTGAGGCTATGTCTAACAATTGATGTTCGTGTAGAAAACGATAATTACATTTTTCACTCAATATTTTACCGATAGTATATTTTCCTGCCGCCGGAGGTCCGATTAGGATAATTATTTTGGAGTTCATTTCGTTATTTCTTTTTTTCAAATGCTTTGGATATTTTTCCAAATAGTCGATATAAAATTGATTTTTCTTCCGTAATAATGTGTCCTACACCACGTAGTTCGTGTACAAATTTTATTGTTTCGCCGTGGGAGGTAACCAAACCATTATGCAAAGAGATAAAAACTCTAATAATAGAATCACTGTGTACTATGTTGATATGATCTAATCTTCCTTCGATTGTTCCATATTCAAAGGTTGTA
>JAISAD010000012.1 GCA_031266895.1 Bacteroidales bacterium | reverse complement strand
TTTTCTGTTTGCCTGCTATACGGGTCTTCGCTATTCCGACCTGAAGTCGCTGTGCGTTCACCATCTCAGGGAGGGGATGATATCCCTGAGGATGCACAAGACCGGTCGCTCGGTGACTGTTCCGCTCTCCAAGCGGGCGCTCAGGTTGCTGGATGAGGCGTTGCCCAAACACTTTCCCCTACCCGCTGCTCCTGACTCATCCGCGCAGCAAAGGGAAGACGCGCAGGGAAATAGAAAAACAGGGAGCCCCGCGCAGGGCAAGGTGGGAAACCTGCCAGTCTTTAAAGTATATTGCAACAAGACTACCAACAGGATCCTGCAGGACATTGGCAGGAGTTGCGGCATCGGCACCCATCTCACCTGCCATGTGGCGCGGCACACCTTTGCCACCCTCTCCCTGCAGCTGGGCATCCCGATAGAGGTAGTGAGCAGGCTACTGGGGCATACCAGCCTGAAAACTACCCTGATCTACGCCAAAGTCGTGGATGAGGTCAAGGTCAGAGAGATGAAGAAGTGGGATTGAAGGGGAGGAGGGAAAACTGTGCAAAAATACTATTTTTCTATTCTTGTTTTTAGAAAGAGCACATGTTCATTTTGTGGATAAAGGCGATTTAGATGGGTATAAATTGACTGCAACAGCGGCAAATCGTCTATTTCGGAAAAGAATTTTTTCTGATTATACATCTGATAAAAAGCCATGACAGTTACCATGGATTGACTGTTTTGAGTGATAAAATTCTGTAAAAAGGCAGTGTGATTAGCTACTAACTGATTGTATTCCTTTTCTACATACATTCGTGCTGAATCGTTGTCAATATGCTGTACATAATATACTTGCAACTGGTCGGTAGAGTCAATAAAACTTTTCAAACGGTGATCAAGCTGCTGCATAAGCTGCACATCAGTGTTACCGCTTGCCGTGTAGCTTTTTACCAAATCACGGGCATCGGCCGTCAGAACAATTTTATCACCCGCCTTTGCCGGCAACGTTACATAATTGCTTTTGGGCGTCAGTTGAATGCGATAGAATGATGGTGTTGCATAACAGTTCCTGTTTTTGCCGGGTTCTTTGCGCACTGCCAGCTTGAACCTGCCTTGCTCAACAGGGCATGAGTCAATAATAAACAATCCATCGGATGTAAGGTGTGCCAAATAGATCATAGCATTTCCGGCATAAGCAAGCGTTCCTTCAAAGGAGATAAGCTGCTTGCGGTGATGACAGGAGGTTAGTAAAAAAAGGGCTAAAGCAGTAGTAAAACACAAGCGCATTAAAGGGCCTACGGAAAGGATTTTTCTGTATTTGCTTTTATCTTTAAAAACAGGTAATATCATTTGTATAGCTATAATGTTAGTTAATTTTAAGCACTTTAGCATGACCGGCCACCAAATAGGGCTTATTATTCCGTATCATGATGCAACGGACGCGCGTGCGAACTAAGCGCTCAAACCGAAACACTTTTTTTTGACACAAAAAAAGATCGTTGGGTTGCAGTTCTTTTACCGTAAATTCATCAGGATGTTTAACACTGTCTTTATAAAATAGATTATTTAACGCCTCGTCCAACGCTGAAGAACTTTTAACATGCTGCAAATGAGTTTCAAAGGCAATTTTTACCTCATTGGGCAGTGTAACGGCAGATAGCAACTCATAAAAAAGCTGTCGATATTGAACTTTCCACTCCCTGCCATGTGGTGCTATCCGCTTCGGATGCCGTTTGTAAGTCATGCAGTGTGCCACTTCGTGCAGATATACCACTAAAAACTCGTAAGGCGACAGAGTGCTATTAATGGTAATAAGAGGTGGAGAATGAGGAGGTGCAGACAGGCGAAAATCTCCCTTTTTGCTCTTTCGATGCGGGGTTATTTTAATTCTAAAATTCTCTTTATCAAATAAAGAAAAAGAAAAGGAGAGCGCCTCAGGCGGAAAGTAGCGTCCAATTTGTGCAACAAATTCAGATTCAGTAAATTTAGACATAACAACATGTAAGAGAATTCATGCAGTCCGGTTGCGGGACAAGCCGTTCACAGCCGCAATTTTTGAGTCTTTTGTGTGGCTTTTTGTATGGTATCCTGGGAGCACATCCCACTGCCAGCACAAGAAGCAATGTCCAGAGCATTAGTAATATCGTTCTGTGTTTCATCGTGTCATAGTTTTAACGTATAATGGTAGCTTCGCGATCCGGGCCAACCGACACAATAGAGATTTTTGTACTTACCTCCTGTTCAATAAACTGTATATAATTTTTCAGCGCTTCCGGCAATCCGTCGTAGCGTCTGATGGCGCAAATATCCTCTTTCCAGCCCTTGAAAGAGGTAAATATCGGCTCTATTTTCACATCAGTTTCGGTCGGCATCCGCTTCACAATTTTTCCATTGACTTTGTAAGCAGTACAAATGTTTATGGTATCAAAATTGGACATTACATCTGCTTTCGTCAGCACAATTTCGGTAACACCATTAATCATCACGGCATATTTGAGCGCCACAAGATCCAGCCAGCCACAGCGGCGCGGCCTGCCGGTGGTAGCGCCAAACTCGTTTCCCTGCCGGCGCAGCTGCTCCCCGATTTCGTCAAACAGTTCAGTCGGAAACGGACCGCTGCCCACGCGGGTACAGTAAGCTTTTACGATACCGATAATTCGGCCGGCGCAATGCGGCGACAATCCCAAGCCGGTAAATGCACCGGCAGCAATTGTATTAGACGATGTAACAAAGGGATACGCGCCAAAATCAAGATCAAGCAGTGTGCCTTGTGCCCCTTCAGCCAGCACCTTTTTGCTGGCCGAAAGAAGGTCGTGCAGTTCATATTCGCTGTCAATAAAGGGAAATTGCAATAAGCAATCCAGCGACTTAAACCATGCTGCTTCCATAGCCGGCAGATGTGCCTGATAGTCGAAATGGCACTGTTCAAAAACGGCGATATGGCGAGCGACCTGCTCCCGGTAGCGTTCGCGAAAATCGGAAGATTGCAAATCGCAAATTCTCAATCCATTACGAGCTGTCTTATCGGTATAAACCGGCCCGATTCCCTTTAGGGTAGAGCCGATTTTTTTATTGCCCTTTTGCAATTCTGAGGCGGCATCCAGTAATTTGTGAGTTGGCAGAATAAGATGAGCCTTTCGAGAAATACGAAGATTTTCTGCCGGATTCAGTCCCATTTTCTGTAACGTTTCAATTTCTTCCTGAAAAATCAGAGGATCAATGACTACGCCATTGCCGATTATATTGATTTTTTCACGATGAAAAATCCCTGAAGGAATAATATGCAGTATGTGTTTTATTCCGTTAAATTCGAGCGAATGCCCCGCATTTGGTCCGCCTTGAAAACGCGCAATTACCTCATAATCAGAAGCAAATACATCCACAATCTTACCTTTTCCTTCGTCGCCCCATTGCAACCCAAGCAAAATGTCCATCTTCATTATTATTGATAATTAGTGCATAATTTAAAGTTGCAAAAATAGAGAAATTTTTTGAACTGCTTATTTTGAATTATGTTTCAAAAAATTGCAATCTGTCAATATCTTTTCAAAAATTCTCGTAACTTTGCACCGATTTTCCCGTAACGTTTTAAGGGACTTCGACGTCGGGTTAAAATCAAAGGAAAAAAAGGTAACTGCAGGAGTCCCTTGGAGTATAATTGTTTATGGATAATAAAGCTGAATTTCAGATATTCAATACGTTAACAAAGAAAAAAGAGCTATTTGTGCCCTTACATAAAGACATTGCGGGGCTTTACGTGTGTGGTCCTACGGTTTATGGCGAGCCTCATTTGGGACATGCGCGGCCAGCCGTTACTTTTGACATGCTTTTCCGTTATTTGCAGCACATTGGCTACAAAGTACGCTACGTGCGCAATATTACCGATGTAGGACATTTGGAAAATGATGCCGACGAGGGAGAAGACAAAATCGAGAAGAAAGCGCGACTCGAAGCACTTGAACCTATGGAAATTGCGCAATTTTACGCCGACAGTTATCATGATGCAATGGATGCGCTCAATGTAAAGCGGCCCTCTATTGAGCCGCGGGCTTCGGGACATATTATAGAGCAGATAGAACTGATAGAGCAGATTTTGGAAAAAGGATACGCCTATATTTCCGAAGGATCCGTATATTTTGATGTAGAGAAATATGATAAAGAGTTTGGCTACGGGAAACTTTCGGGACGGGTACTGGATGAGTTGATGACCAATACACGCACGCTTGACGGACAGGAAGAGAAACGCCATCCGGCCGATTTTGCCCTTTGGAAAAAGGCTTCGCCAACGCATATCATGCGTTGGAAATCGCCTTGGAGCGAGGGATTTCCGGGCTGGCATATTGAATGTACAGCAATGAGTACCAAATATTTGGGCAAGCATTTTGATATTCATGGCGGCGGCATGGATTTGCTCTTTCCTCATCACGAATCGGAAGTGTGTCAAAGCACGGTGGCCAATGGCCGGGAGTCAGTAAAATATTGGATGCACAACAATATGATTACCATTAATGGACAAAAAATGGGCAAATCATTAGGCAATTTCATTACTCTCAAGGAATTTTTTACCGGCACGCATGTCCTGCTGGAACAGCCGTTTGCTCCCATGACAGTTCGCTTTTTTGTACTGCAGGCTCATTATCGCGGTACGCTTGATTTCTCAAGTAACGCACTGGTAGCGGCAGAAAAAGGCTTGGCCAAACTCTATAGTGCTGTGCAAACCTTGAATAAGTTAAAAGCAGGCGATAACTCTACGGAAGATATAAAAATGTGGATAACAAAATGTTACGAAGCAATGAATGATGATCTCAACACGCCGCGCCTGATTGCGGAACTGTTTGATGCCACTCGCCTGATTAATGCCATGCACGACGGGAAAGCCTCGCTTACAGCTGACAATTTAGCCCTGCTGAAACAGTATTTTCACACTTTTATGTTTGACATTCTCGGATTGAAACCGCAACAGGACAATCAGCATTCTAATCTTACCGATGCCCTGATGAGCGTAATGCTGGATATTCGCCAGGAAGCCAAAATCAGTAAAAACTGGGCAGTTGCCGATGCCATCCGCGACAGGCTGATTCAGTTGGGAATTGTCATTAAAGATACTAAGGATGGCGCTGTATGGGAACAAAATTCATAGACTTTTTATTTCAATTGGACTTGTGATAAAATGAGAATCCGAAATAGACGCGCAGTCCTTCGGCAAAATCGGGCTGGCGATTGGAAATATTGAAAATATAATCCAGCTTCAGGCACAGGTGCACTGTTCCGGTTAAAGCATACTCTACGCCGACAAACGGCACAAGCATTATGACATTGTATTTGTGATAAACGCTCTGCTGTTCAACTTGCAAATCGTTTGAATTAGCATCCAGAAGCACCAGATGCCGCACCGCACCAAAGCCGGCAGTGCCCCCTGCAAACCATGTCCATCGCTTTACTTCCCATTGACAGTCAGCAAGTAAGCCGCCCCAGCTCAAACTCCATCTGCTTTTAGTCTTTCCATAAATTAGCGTACTGTTGTAGCCCTCGCTGCCCACTCGAAAATGATGTCCAAAATGAAATTTCACAACACCGCCAATCCCAACCGGCATCCCATGCTGTTTTTCGCCCGCAGTTGCCACACCTGCCTGGGTACGAAAAACGGGGGTTCCTGCATAAAGATAGCCCGTATGCAGCGCCATGCCACCCGAAAATCCGCTGAAACGAAACCCTGTCTTTTCGGCATCGGACTGAGCCTGCAAGGTAAACGATAACAGTAAAACAGACAGCCATCCCGTCCACAAACTCATCATAACACTTTTTATCATCGATAAATGCTTTTCAAAATTTAATCTTCCCGAACAATAGCAGCCCCAAGTCTGTTCAATCGCTGCACAATGTGCTGATAGCCTCGGTCTATCTGTTCAATATTTTGAATAATGCTCACGCCGTCGGCCGAAAGAGCCGCTATCAGCAGGGCTACACCGGCTCTGATATCGGGCGAAGCCATTGTAGTAGCACGCAGATTGTATTTGCGGTTAAGACCAATAACAGTGGCACGATGCGGATCACAAAGAATAATCTGAGCCCCCATATCCTGCAACTTATCCACAAAAAAGAGGCGGCTTTCAAACATTTTCTGATGAATCAGCACACTGCCCTTAGCCTGTATGGCCGTTACCAGAACAATACTGATAAGGTCGGGCGTAAAACCTGGCCATGGAGCATCGGAAATCGTCAGAATAGAACCGTCCATATTGGTTTCTATTTCATAATAATCCTGTTGCGGCACAAAAATATCATCGCCGCGCTGTTCCAGGCGAATGCCCAACTTGGCAAATACGGAAGGAATCATGCCGAGATACCGGCAGCCGCAATTCTTAATAGTAATTTCAGAACGGGTCAGAGCGGCCATGCCAATAAAGCTGCCTACTTCAATCATGTCGGGCAAAATATAATGTTCACAGCCATGCAGCGCATCCACCCCCTCAACAGTCAGCAAATTAGAGCCTACTCCACTGATTTTTGCTCCCATTTTATTCAACATGGTGCACAACTGGTATAAATAAGGCTCGCAGGCGGCATTAAAAATAGTGGTAGTGCCTTTTGCCAGCACAGCGGCCATGATAATATTGGCCGTACCGGTTACGGAAGCCTCACTCAACAGCATATAATCGCCTTGCAGCGGGTTGGCATAAAGTCGATAAAGGGCGCGTTCTCCAGCGCTTTCCACCTTGGCTCCCAGCTTGGCAAAACCCTCAAAATGGGTATCTAAAGGGCGTCTGCCAATCTTGTCTCCACCCGGTTTGGCGGCATAAGCCTCTCCCAAACGGCCCAGCATCGGCCCAATCACCATAATAGAGGCTCTAAAAGTGGCCGACAAGTTTAAATAATCCGCACTTCGCATAAAATCAAGGTCAATATGCTGCGCTTGAAACCGGTAAGTATTCTCGCTGATTTGGGTAATCTCTACCCCCAGCAGCTTTAACAGTTCCATCAATCGCATCACATCTCTGATAGCCGGAATATTGTGAACAGTAACCGATTCTTTGGTCAGCAGAACGGCGCAAAGCGCCTGTAAGGCTTCATTTTTAGCACCTTGCGGCGTAATGTCTCCACACAGCGGCCGTCCTCCCTGAATAACAAATTTTCCCATTTCCCGTATCTCTAATTATTGTCCGACAAAAATACAAAAAAGATTCAATCTTTGATAAAACTCTTTATAATTAGAGATTGGATCTTTTTTGTATCTTTGCACCGCTATTGCAAGCTAATGGAGTTAACTAATTAATCAGCTTTTTTTATATTATGGCTTTAGAAATTACGGGCAAATTAATACAGAAAATGGATTTGCAGCAGGGAACAAGCCGCACCGGCAATCTTTGGCAAAAACAGGAATTTGTCATTGAAACCATGGAACAGTATCCTAAAAAGATCTGTGCCAACCTTTGGGGCGAAAACGTCAAAATACTTGACTCGTTAAATATTGGGTCGGTCATTACAGTCTCTTTCTCGCTCGAATCGCGGGAATTTAACGGCAAATGGTACACCGATGTGCGGGCGTGGAGAATTGAAGTACCCGGAACAAGCCCCGTGCAATCTGCTCCGGTGCCACAGCAGCCACAGCAGATGCAAGAGGGCATTCCACCACAATATCCCTCCCCTCAAAATCAAGCATATACAGATGTTACATCAGTTCATAATTTTCCGGAAAACATGCCCTCCTTTGAGGATGAAGGCATGACGGACGATCTGCCTTTCTAACCATGTACGGCGTTGCACACCTTGCTCAAATTCCAATGCGGGCTATGGCGGCCGAAAGCGCCGAAATGGTTTCGCAGCTGCTTTTTGGAGATGCTTATCAAGTGCTGGAAGAGAGCGGCCAATGGCTGAAAATAGTTACTTGCGACTGCCATTACGAAGGGTGGATTAGCCGCAAGGCGTTCAATCAGCTACACGACGATGATGTGCCGGACTATCTGAAAGCCGGGAAATATATGGTAAGAGACTGGCTGCTTTTTATCAGGGAGATTGAAACCGACATTACTTTTCCTGTTTTTTGTGGCTCTTCGTTTCCCTGTCCCGAAAACAATGTGCTGATTTTGGGGAATGCAGCTTTTACGATGCAATTGCCGGAAAACAGGATATTTGAGGGTAATGAAAAGATGTCATCTCAACAAGTGGCGATGCTTCGTTTTGCTTCAACCTACCTGAATGCTCCCTATTTGTGGGGCGGCCGCACACCCGCAGGCATTGATTGCTCGGCCTTTACCCAGCTCATCTTTAAAAGCATCGGCCTTTCCATTCCGCGCAACGCTTCACAGCAGATGCAGCATGGTGATCCTGTAGATTTTATAACTGAAACACAAGTAGGCGACCTTGCTTTTTTCCAAAACGAAGAGGGTGAAATCGTGCATGTGGGCATGATCTGCGGAAAAGATAAAATTATCCACTCCAGCGGCAAGGTACGCATTGACAAGCTGGACGAAACCGGCATTTTTGATGCCGCCACCGGACAATATACGCACGTGCTTCGCTTGATTAAACGAATGAGAATCTGATTATTATGATTGGGAAAAAGGTCTATTTGCGTGCTTTGGAACCGTCCGACCTGGAGTTGCTTTATCAATGGGAAAACAGTACAGACGTGTGGCCGATAAGTCAAACGCTTGCACCTTTCAGCAAATATACCCTCAAAGAATTTATTCGGCATCTTTCTCAAGACATCTACACCGCCAAGCAGTTGCGTCTGATGATAGATGAGCTGGGCAGCGGGCAAACGGTTGGGATTGTGGACCTGTTTGATATTGATCCGCTCAATCTGCGCACCAGCATCGGGATTCTGATTGTTCCCGAATTTCGTCGAAAAGGCTATGCCTCGGAAGCATTGCAGCTTATTGTAAATCATGTCTTCAAAAGGCTGTACCTGCATCAGGTCTATTGTAATGTCATGATAGATAATGAGGCCAGCCTGCGTCTCTTTGCTTCCGCCGGATTCACCATTGTTGGAACTAAAAAAGACTGGCAGCTCACTTCGCAGGGATTTATTGACGAATATATTTTGCAACGGCTGAACGGGTAAAAAAATGCAGTTAAAATGAAATATTACATAGTGGCTGGAGAGGCGTCCGGCGATTTGCATGCCTCAAACCTGATGAAAGCGCTCAAGCGGCGCGATCCTCAAGCCGGCTTTCGCTGCTGGGGAGGCGATTTAATGGAGGCACAGGGAGGCGATATGGTGAAACACTACAGGGATCTGGCTTTTATGGGCTTCTTTGAAGTGGTGAAACATCTGCGCACAATCCTCAATAACATCCAAATCTGCAAAATTGACATCCTGCTTTATAAGCCCGATGTGCTGGTGCTGGTTGATTTTCCCGGATTTAACTTGCGACTGGTGCGGTTCGCTAAGGAAAATAATATCAGAGTAGTCTATTACATTTCGCCGACTGTCTGGGCATGGAAAACAAAAAGGGTCTATAAAATTAAGCAATATGTGGATGAAATGCTTTGCATTTTGCCTTTTGAGGCCGGTTTTTATGCCAAGTTCAACTATCGGGCGCGCTATACCGGTCATCCCCTTTTAGATGCCATTGATGCTAATCTGTCACAATCCGACGATATTCTTCATTTTAGGGAACATTACAACCTTGACGAACGCCCCATTATTGCCCTGCTGCCGGGCAGCAGAGCGCAGGAGGTAAAGGCTATACTGCCCCGCATGATAGCCATGACGGAATATTTTCCGCAATATCAATTTGTGCTCTCGAAAGTGAACTGGCTGCCTGAAGCGCTATATTCCGGCATATTGAAGCACAGGAAAATAGCATTTGTGGAGGGAAGCACTTACCCGCTGCTGTCGAATGCGCGGGCAGCGCTGGTAGCCTCCGGCACGGCCACCCTCGAAACGGCCATTTTTCGTGTGCCGCAAGTGGTGTGCTACGCCGGCAACTGGATCTCCTACTATGCCGTTAAATTCCGTCTTAACAACATCAAATACATCTCGCTGCCCAACCTCATCCTCGACCGGCCGCTGCTTGCAGAGCTGATACAGGCCGACTTGAATAACAGTCGCCTGCAACAGGAGCTGGACGCTGTTTTGCACGATGAAAAGCGCATTGCAGCCATGCAGGAAGGCTATGAAGCACTCCATCGCCAACTGGGCGGGCGCGGCGCTTCCGAACGGGCTGCTGCAGTGGTGTGGGAAACGGCCTTAAAAGCTAACATTAACCCTGAATGGACCCTCTTTTTAGACAGGGATGGCGTTATCAACCGGCAAATTGCAGGAGGCTACGTAACTAATCCTAAAGATTTTGTACTGATAGAAGAGACCATTGCCGCTTTAACGGTGGCACGCCGTTATTTTGGACGCATTATTGTGGTTACCAATCAGCAATGCATAGGAAAAGGGTTGTGCAGCGCCGAAGCTGTAGAACAGGTGCATCAGTTTATGATTGACGAATTAAATAAGAGAGGCATTAAAATAGATGCCGTTTACTACTGTCCTCATGCTGCCGAAGAGGGGTGCGACTGTCGCAAGCCCAATATCGGAATGGCTTTGCAGGCGCAGCATGACTTCCCCGAAATTAGCTTCGCCAAATCGGTAATGGTGGGCGATTCGCCATCAGATATGGAATTTGGAAAACGCTGCGGGATGAAAACCCTGAAATATCCCTTTATCCCTGCGTAAAGCCACCCTTTACCGAGGCGTAAAGCTTCCCTTTACCGAGGCTCACAAGCATCTTTTGAGCAGGCATAAAGATCGCGGTTACAACACCTCCTTTCATCCCCTTTGCTTCCTGTTGAAAATTCAGCGCTTTGCGGCAAATTATCTGACAAAATTGCCAAAAACATGTCTGCAGCACTCCAAAGGCCGAGCTTAAAATGGAGCATTTTACGGCTGTTG
>JAISAD010000046.1 GCA_031266895.1 Bacteroidales bacterium | reverse complement strand
TTCAGAATCGGCTCATAGATATTGGCAAATGTTTCGGTTTGCTGTGTGATCATGGCAGTGCCAGCCGCCGCATTGGCCGCCGAGGGATAGAGCTGGTAGGTTACCACCATCTGGGGGTTGTTGCTGTACACGTCGGCATTGCACAGCGGCTTGATATATACCGTGCAGATAACGGCCGAAGTGGGCACGGAAGTGTTAATGGTAACGCTTCTGCGGTCGGCTGCCAGAGTGCCGGCCACCTGATTGGGAGTGCTGGGCAGAATCTCGTAGCCGCTGGGCACGCGCACTTTGGTAACGGCCGCCGCTATGACGCTGGCGCCGTTGAGCTCGAAGGTATAAACTAAAGAGTCTCCCATGGGTACTATAGCGGGCGGGGAGGCATTGGTAGTAGGGGTCAAAGCGACCTGCGCCGAAGCCGTCCCGGGGATAATCGCCGCGAGGGTCAGGCTGAGGAGTATTGTCAGTATCCGAAAGGAAAGGCTGCTTATCCTTCTTTGGACAGATTTGTCAAGTTGTTTTTTCATAAAATTAGTTGCTTTTATTGTCTTGAATATTATTATTTACAGTTTTATGCTTTGGGTGGGAGGGGGTTACTTCGGGATTCGCAGTGCGGGAGCTTGCCCTCTCCATGCGGAGCAGGTCACAAAAAACCTTCCTATAAATACCCTTATAGGAAGACTAGACATAACTCGCTGATTCATAAGGAAATTGAGATACTGTGCTCTTTTAGCAGCAGTTACTTGTTATCGGCGTAAATATGTATTTTTTTAGCTTCCAGCGGTCAATATTTTTTGTATTTTTGCAACTGAATTTCTTTAACAAAGATAACGGTGATTTTTACAGGAACAGCCGGTCATTGCACTTCTCCGGAAATTGAAGGCAGGCGGCTTTTGCTTTTATTATATACCTTTGGAAAATAAATTCTTATGAAATGGACTGTATGTTTACGATTTAATTTGGTATTATTGTTATTATTGAATGCTACTGTTTCCGTGTCGGCAGCCAATTATAATATGAGCACGGCACCTGTTACCATAGCTACCGGTGATACCTGCTGCGATCCGCAGGGGAACAGTAATTATAGCAACAATCAGGACATTACGCAGGTAATGAATGCCTGTGATGCCAATTCGGTGATTGTACTCTATTTTTCTACCTTAAACCTGGGCAGCGGCGATACCCTTTGGATTTATGACGGCGCTGCGACAAGTGCTCCGCTTTTGGTTATGCTCGAGGGCACTCCTGCTTCCAGCATTACCGTTATGAGCAGCGGGACTGTTTTGTGCCTTCGTTTTAAAGCTGACGCTGCCGACAATGCACCGGGCTGGGAAGCCGCTATAAAGTGTGTGAATATCAATATCAGTACGGCTTCCACGGCATTCGGGTCACCCTGTCATAACGGCCCCGGCCAGTTAGCGCCCTTTTGCACCGACGAAAATCCATACGGCATTACCTACCAGAACAGCAGTGGAGATGTCAGTAATGCTTCCGTATATCTGGGTACCTATGGGATAGGGTGCTTAAATTCAACTCCAAATCCTGCCTGGTATTACATGAAAATTAATGATCCGGGAGACCTGTTAATTTATATAGAACAATACAATACAAATAATATGCCTATAGATGTGGATTTCATCTGCTGGGGGCCATTTATTTGCGCTTCGCAGCAGAATTTCGCAGCAGCAATTTGCGCTCAGGCATTTACCTTATCGAACTGCTTTTGTGGTAGTCATCGTCCAGCCGGTGGGAATCATAATGGTGATATGGGCGGTTATCCTGTCAATAATGTTATTGACTGCAGTTACTATACAACTTCTACAGAGTGGTGTTATATTCCCGACGTTCAGCATGGGGAATTTTACCTGTTGCTGATAACTAATTTCAGCAGAGTCCCCGGCACTATTAGCTACTCCCTGGTGTACCCTGCCTCTACCGCTAATACCGATTGCTCTATTCTGGCCGCCATTACAAGCAACAGCCCTGTATGCGCCGACACGCTGCAGCTTACCTGTCAAAATCCCCAAACGGGAGCTGTCTATCAGTGGTGGGGACCTAACGGATGGAGCTCTACGGTGCAGAATCCGGTTATTAACAATGCTACTCCTGCCATGTCCGGAACATACTACATGCTTAAAACATTAAACGGCCAGGTTTCTGATGCGGCTTCTGTTGAGGTGGTAATTGGTGTTGCCGACAGCATCTATTTCGAAGATGCCATCTGTTTGGGGAGTCGCTATACGGACAATGGCTTTGATGAAACGCCGGCTGCTGCCGGTACCTTTAACTTCACTCGAACGCTGCAGAATTATGCCGGCTGCGACAGCACAGTTTTTCTTACGCTTACGGTATTTGAATCGTATCACCTCGTTATCAGAGATACCTGCTGCGCGGGTAGCGTCTATAGTAATCACGGCTTTACCCTGCCGGTCCCCGCTGCGGGCATTTATATCGATACGCTAAGTTTTACTACTGCTTACGGCTGCGACAGTATAATAATACTGATACTCATGGCAAACGACGCCTATAATATAACCATCAGCGATACCTGCTGCATGGGTGGCGCCTACATCCGCTACGGTTTTACAGTACCCATACCTGCCGCCGGCACTTATACCGATACGCTAAGTCTTACCACTGCTTACGGCTGCGACAGCATTATAACCTTGACACTCAGGGTAAACGACACTTATCAAATTGCTATCAACGATACCTGCTGCGTGGGTGGCGCCTACACCCGCTACGGCTTTACAGTACCCATACCTGCCGCCGGCATTTATGCCGATACGCTAAATCTCGCTACTGCTTATGGTTGCGACAGCATTATAACCCTGACACTCAAGGTAAACGACACCTATCATATTACGGTTACAGATACCTGCTGCGCAGGCGGTGCTTATACCCGCAATGGCTTTTCATTCCCCGTACCTGTTGCCGGACACTATCGGGAGATATTAAATCTCACTACTGCAGCAGGTTGCGACAGCACAGTAACGCTACTGCTGTCCGCAGGGGCATCTCCCATCATTAGCGCAGTGGTGGATGAAAATCCATGTACGGCCAATGTCTCTTCGATATCGCTGTCGTTTACCGGCGGATTAAGTCCCTATTACTGTGTCTGGAATAACGGCGCCACCACGCCGGCTATCACTCAGTTGCCTTATGGCACCTATACTGCGCTCGTTACCGACTCGGTAAACTGCAAGACGAACTATTCTGCAACGCTTACCGCCAGCGACTTTCAAGCGGTGGCCAGTACGGTGTTCTCCTATTGCAACGAGGCTAACGGGAGCGCTGTGGTGCATGCTTCGGGCGGCTCCGGCAGTTATGCCCTTGTGCCTGGCGAAAGTACGGCTGCACCAGTCTCCTTTTTATGTGATGATTTTGTGTTTGACCAATTGCCGGCCGGCAGTTATCGTGTTGCCGTTACAGACAGTATATGCACGCTCAATGTGGCCTTTACGATTACCAATCTGGGCAATCCTCAGGCTGGCTTTTATACCCGATATGATGCCTATAAGGCACGGGAGCCGGTGCTTTTTATCAACTCTTCCCGTTATGCCACTTCCTATTACTGGGATTTTGGAGATGGAAACAGTTCCACGGAAGAGAATCCGATATATTTTTATGACGATTTTGGGCAGTATATGGTAACGGTTTTTGCTACGGACGATTACGATTGCGTGGACAGTTTTTCTAATGAGGTTAGGCTTCAGGATTTGGCTTCCTGCTATTTTCCCAATACTTTCACTCCCAATGGCGACGGCTATAACGAAACCTTTGGCCCCGTTTGCCATAATATCCAAATGGAAGATTATCTTTTTGTGATTTACGACCGCTGGAGCAATAAAGTCTTTGAAAGCCACGATATTGGTTCTCAGTGGAATGGCACGATTAATGGAAAGGAGGCCATGCCTGCCGTCTATGTCTGGCATTTGCTTTATCGCAACGAGCGGCATAAGCTGCAGGAGAGAAAGGGGTTTGTTACGATTGTGAGGTAATATATTTGCGTTTTACAAAAAAAAAATACAGGCAGGGTAAGCATTCAAATAATTTTTGTATTTTTGTGGCCGAAATTTTTCAATAAAAATAGTTATCATGTTACTCCGAGTAGATAATCATTTTGTTTCTCCAGAAGTTGAAAGCAAGCTGCGCAGGCGGTTTGGCTTTCTTTCTGACTCGTTGTATTGCAATGTGTTATGCTTACATCATATATATTATTATAGCTGCTGTGTCGTTTTGAGCGCAGGCGGCTTTTATTTTTTTTATACATTTAATAATTGAAGCTATGCCTATTTTTTTCAACAAAGTCAAGCGGGCTAACCCGCAAGATCGGACCATAGAAAAATGGTATCCGACAGTAAACAGCCTGGGCCTTGTCCGGACTAAGGAGCTGGCCAAACAGATGGCCGACGAAACCACCATGAACCCGAAGGAGGCTGAAATAGCGCTCTACGAACTGGTAAAAATAACCCAGCGCCTCCTGACGAGTGGCTATACGGTACAGATTGACGACTTCGGCATATTCTACCCCACCTTTAAGGCTACGGGTGCAGACACCGAGGCGGAAGCTACTGCCGCTCATGTAACAGACATTAATATCCGTTTCCGGCCGCACGCCGATTTAAAGGCGGCCATCGCTAAAGCGGGGCTAAAACCGAAGATTTAACAGAGGGTGAAACGAGACACGCATGTCGTGCTGTCGAGACACGTATGTGGCGGGGCGCCATATGCGTGTGTGGCATTAGGGCACATACGTGTATGAGGGGACGCCACGCACGTATATGGAAAGGAGCCACATACGTATGAGAGAAAGTGCCACACACGCATATGAGAAGGGTTCACACACGTGTCTCGATAAAGGGAGATGCGTATGTGGTGGCAGAGACAAGAAAATTCATAAAGCAGTAAACATATATTCTAACAACAAAAATTAATGTAGAGATGAAAAAACTATTCCTGATTTTAACAGCGGTCTTATGCTTTTGCGCCGTAAACAAAGCAACGGGGCAAACGTTTACTTCCTACCATAACGAAAAAATCATTTATTACAAAATTACATCTGCCACAACTGTGGAAGTTACGAATGCTAATTCTTACAACAATTATAACGGAATCATTGTAATTCCTTCTACTGTAACGTATAACGGTTCTGATTATACCGTAACCGCTATTGGAAACAGTGCTTTTTCCGGATGCACCAGCGTAACCTCCGTAACCATTCCCAATTTAGTAACGTCTATTGCAGAGAGAGCTTTTTTCTCTTGCAACAGTTTAACCTCTATAACCATTCCTGATTCGGTTGCCACTATTGGAAATTACGCTTTTTCCAGGTGCAACAGTTTAACCTCTGTAACTATACCCAATTTGGTAACGATCATTGGAGACTGTGCTTTTTCCTGGTGCTTCAACTTAACTTCCGTAACAATTGGTAATTCGGTTACCACTATTGGAGAGAATGCTTTTTCCGATTGCAATAATTTAACTTCCGTAACCATTCCCAATTCGGTTACCACTATTGGAAACAGTGCTTTTTTCTGGTGCGACAATTTAACCTCTGTAACTATCGGTAATTCGGTTACCACTATTGGAAACAGGGCTTTTTCCAAATGCAGTGGCTTAACCTCTGTAACTATTGGTAATTCGATTATCACTATTGGAGAGAATGCCTTTTCCGATTGCAGCGGCTTAACCTCTGTAATTATTCCCAATTCGGTTACCACTATTGGAAACAGTGCTTTTTCCTGGTGCGACAATTTAACCTCTGTAACTATCGGTAATTCGGTTACCACTATTGGAAACAGTGCTTTTTCCTGGTGCGACAATTTAACCTCTGTAACTATTGGTAATTCGGTTATCACTATTGGAAACAGTGCTTTTTTCTGGTGCGACAATTTAACCTCTGTAACCATTCCCAATTCGGTTACCACTATTGGAGAGTATGCTTTTGGATCTTGCAGCAGCTTAACCTCTATAACTATCGGCAATTCGGTTACCACTATTGGAAACAGTGCTTTTTCCAAATGCAGTAGCTTAACCTCTGTAATTATTCCCAATTCGGTTACCATTATTGGAGAGAGCGCTTTTTACAAATGTAGCAGCTTAACCTCTGTAACTATCGGCAATTCGGTTACCACCATTGGAATTTATGCTTTTACCGATTGCAGCAGCTTAACCTTTATAATAAGCAATGCGGAAACTCCTCCCTATAGTTATCTCGCATTTTTTAGTGTCCCCGACGGTATCCCTGTCCATGTTCCCTGTGCTTCCTTATCCGATTATCTTTCTTCTCCAAGCTGGTCCATGTATCTTAGCAATATACGAGGTACGGAAGTAATAAATTATTATGAAGTGCAAATTTGTAACGGGGCAACTTATTCAGACAGTACTTTTACCGGCTTAACCGCCGAAGGCACTTATTATGCTCCTGTTTATCAAAGCGAAAGTGGAAATGGTTGCGACAGTGTTGTTGCCTTAAATATTTCTTATTATCCTGTAACAGATTATACAGGGTTCATGTGCTATAACGGCAGTTATTCAGATGGGAATTTTAGCAACTTAACTCAGACAGGAATCTATTCTATTACCCTGCAAAGTGTTCAGGACTGCGACAGTGTGGTGCGATTAATCCTTGATTATTATCCTGCTATTCCCGTAACGGATTATACAGGATTAATGTGCCGTAGAGGCAGCTATTCAGACGCAAATTTTAGCGATTTAACAGAATCAGGAACTTATTCTGTTACCCTGCAAAGCACTGTGCATGGCTGCGACAGTGTGGTGCGATTAACCCTTAGCTATTATCCTGATATTCCTGTTACCTCTTATTCAGGTCAAATGTGTCGTAGAGGCAGCTATTCAGACGCAAATTTTAACAACTTAGCACAGGCAGGAACTTATTATGACACGCTGCAAAGTGTGGTGCATGGCTGCGACAGTGTGGTGCGGTTAACTCTTGGCTATTATCCTGCTATTCCTGTAACGGATTATACAGGGCTAATGTGCTATAGTGGCAGTTATTCAGATGCAAATTTTAGCAACTTAACCCAGGCAGGAACTTATTATGACACTTTGCAAAGCCTTGTTCATGGCTGCGACAGTGTGGTGCGGCTAACGCTTGACTATACTGCTCCTCCTCCGCTGCCGCCGTCCATTTGCATGATTACCGTTGATGAGCAAAATCATAATGAAATCGTTTGGAAACGCCGGGAAGATCTTGTTTTCTACAATATTTACCGCGAGGGAATGCAAAGCGGACAGTATGATTTACTGGCAACGACAGGCTATGACGATGCCAACCTCTGGACAGATACTTCGAGCGATGCCAAAATCCGCTCCTATCGCTACAAAGTTTCCGGTATAGATACCTGCGGCAATGAATCGGACTTAAGCGACAGTCACAAAACCATGCACCTGACCATAAACTCAGGCCTGAACGGAAGCTGGAATTTGATATGGACAGCTTATGAGGGGGCGGACTATTCCACGTACAATATCTACCGTGCCACCGGCGATACCCTTGGCTCTCTGATGCTGACAGGCTCCATGCCGGCCGGCAACACCTCTTATTCCGACTTTTCGGCTCCGGCGGGCTATGTTTACTATGTGGTAGAAATTATGCTTGATAATCCTTGCGACGTTAGCAAGTCCCTGGGTTCCATCAAATCCAACATCGCAACCAACAATCCCGGCACAGGACTGAATGCCTGTTCCAGCCTTGACAATGGCAAGCTCTACCCCAACCCCGCCACAGACCATATAAATATTGTGTTGCCGGACAATGCAGCTTATGCCCTCTTTACGCTTTATGACATGCAGGGCAAGGCATTAATCCATCAGGAAATCGGGAATCGGACGGAGGAGATTTCGGTAAGCAGCCTTGCGGCCGGCATGTACATATATAATATGGTAACAGACCGGCAAAAATATCACGGGAAGCTAATTGTAAAATAGGCGGGAGGAAGGTGTTTGACAATTGAAAGCTTACCAGTCTTTCTCCTGTCGCACCTTGGTGCCATGCTTGTTTTCCTGCTGCTGTACCTTTTCCTGGGTACGGCGTTCGTTTTGCTGCAGCGCATCCAGCTGTCGCTTCTCCTCCTGCCGTTTGCGCTGTTCGGCAGGTGAAGGCGCTTTTTGAGGATCTTTATTGTCCTGATTGGGCTGTTGATTTTGCGGACTGTTCTGCCCGTTATCCTTTTTATCCTGCTGTTGCTGCTGGTTCTGTTGCTGTTGATTTTGCTGTTGCTGGTTCTGCTGTTGCTGCTGCTGATTTTGCTGGTTATCCTTATTTTGATTCTGCTGGTTTTGTTGCTGTATCAGCATCTTGCGGGCATATTCCAAATTGTATCGGGTATCCTCATCCTTGGGATTAAGTCTCAGTGCATTTTTGTAAGCCTCAATGCCGCTTTGATACTCCTTTTGCTGCAACAGGACATTGCCCAGATTATGATAGGCTTGTGCCTGCAAGGGACTGCCCGACTGTTGCGCCGCCTTTTGAAAGGCTTTGGCAGCCTCCTCATAGCGGCCTTGGCGGTATAATGCATTGCCTAAATTGTAGTTAGCCTTGTCCCAGTTTTGATTCTTTTCCATAGATTTGCGAAACTGTTCCTCTGCAGCCTGATACTTCTTACTGGCCTCTTCCATCTCCCTGTTTCCATTCCGCTTATCTATCTCGCCTCCCTTATCCAGCAGGCCTGTCGCCTTTTTGCGGGCTGTTTCGGCCTGTTCATACAGGGTAATGCCATTCCGGATATGCAACAGTTCCTGCTCGGTTTGGGCTTGCAGCTTATTTATGGCTAAAATGCCTGTAATAAACAGGATAACGGTTTTCATTGTCCACGATCGCGTTAGCCTTTTCAAAAAGATGCGCCAGCGCTGCTGCGTGCCAAACAGCAGCGTTTCCATAAAGATAAAGAGAAGCGCCAATGCCAGCGGGTATTGGAATTGGCTCTCGTAGCGGGTAAATGTAACATCGTCAAGACTGCTTTTATTCATGGCGTTGATTTTGTCCAGAATGGCATCAAACCCCACATTGGCATTATCGGCATGCACATAAATACCTGCGCCTGCACTAGCCACATTGCGCAATATCTCTTCGTTAAGATGGGTGGTTACGGTATTGCCTTCGGCATCTTTCTTATATGAAACATTGCCGTTACGGTCTCTCTCCGGAATAAAAGTGCCATTGGGAGACCCGATACCGATAGTGTGGATGGAAATGTCCATTTTGTGTACCTTTTCGGCCATCTCTATGGCCTCCTCAAATTGGTCTTCGCCATCGGAAACCATTATTATCACTTTAGAAGTCAGCTGGTTAATCTTGTCAATATCTCCATTTTTCCTGCTTTCTTCGGGAAGCATAGCCACTGCAGCCAAATCAAGGGCATTGGCAATATCTGTTCCCTGCTCGTTGATAACATTGGTTTCAATGCGGTCAATAAACATCTTGGCAGCAGCATAATCGCCGGTAATGGGCAATTGCACAAAAGCCTTGCCGGCAAAAGCCACCAGCCCTATGCGGTCGCCCTTTAAATTGTCAACAAAGCGCGAAAGAGCTAATTTGGCGGCAGTCAGCCGGTTAGGCTTAATATCTTCGGCCATCATACTGTTCGACACGTCAAGACAGACCATAATATCCACCCCCTTGCGCTTTCCTTTTTCCATGCTCGTGCCTGCCTGCGGATTGGCAATAGTGAATATCAGCGCTGTCAATGACAATAATGTGAGTATAAATTTTGCAATACGCATTCCGTTTGAACGGGCAGGCATTAACTTATGGAGAAGATTTGGCTCACTGTAGGTTGCCAGTTTTTTCCTGGTTTTGTAATGCAATAAAATATAGCCGGCCACCAAAACAGGAATAACCGACAATGCATAGAGAAAATATGGGTGTTCAAAACGAAACATGATTCTGTTTTTAAATTTGACTTAACTTACAAAACTTTTCTTAGTATCCAATAATGCAACAGGATAAATAGTATAAAAAAGGCGAGACCAAACATGACAAAAGGCAAAAACTCGTCGGCTTTATGCTCAAAAACAGTCTCATTGACAAGTGTTTTTTCCATCTTGTCGATTTCGGTATAGACCTGTTTCAGCTTATCGCTATTTGTGGCTCTGAAATACTGGCCGCCGGTGGTTTCGGCAATTTGATGCAGCAGTTTTTCGTCGATTTCGCTGGGAGCCTGCACCGTGCCGTAGGGAGTAGGATAAGGGGCAACACCATTAGTGCCGCAACCGATAGTGTAAACCTTTATGTTGTAGTCTTTGGCAATTTCGGCAGCTGAGAGCGGATCCATATAGCCCTGATTATTCACTCCATCGGTAAGCAGGATGATAATTTTGCTCTTGGCTTCGCTTTCGCGCAGCCGATTGACAGCGGTGCCCAGGCCATCACCTATGGCAGTGCCATCGTCCAAAAGATCAAATTTCACCTTATCCACCATATTCAGCAAAGTTTGATGGTCGGTGGTGAGAGGACATTGCGTATAAGCTTCGCCGGCATAGACCACAAGTCCGATTCGGTCGGCAGGCCGACCCTCAATAAACTCTTTCACCACCTTTTTGCAGGCGGTCAGTCGGTTAGGATGAAAATCCATAGCTTTCATGCTGCTCGACACGTCTAAGGCAAGCACAATATCTACTACTTCCACACTTACCCTTTGTTGTCGAAAGCCTGATTGCGGACGTGCCATAGCCACCACAAAAAGGGCATAAGCAAATATGAGCAGTATGAGCGGCAGGTGTTGAAGACGCTGTCTCCAGCTTCGGGGTGCATGAGCAATGGATTGCAGAGCAGGCAAATGCAGGGACGGCTGCATTTTGCGCCGTTTCCAGAATTGCCAGCCCGCCATCGGTATAATAATAAGCAGCAGCAGTAAGTAATAGGGGTTTGCAAACTGTACGTCTTTCAAAATTTTAAAAATATCCAGAAAATAGTGCATCGCTATGCTTTTTTAGGTTTTTTGTCAGAATCAGCCACAATTTCAGCCGTATTTTCTATGAAATGCCTGGCGCTTTTAAAATAGAGGTCGTTATCGTTGGGCAATGGCGACCATTTAGCAAATTTCACCAGGTCGGCAGTAGCAAGCAGCTGTTCCAGTTCCTTAAGATTGTTGAGGTCAATGGACTTGTCTGCAATAGCTTCCATAATTTCGGTGGTAACCATTTCCCGTGCATCTACTTCATACCGACTCTCGATATAGCTGCGCAAAATATCGGTCAGCTCAGAGTAGTAAAGTTTCACTAGTCCGTTTTCCCATAGTTTTTTAAGTCGCAATTTTTCAAGCGCTTGTAATGCCACGACATGCGCGCGCTCTTTGGGCACTTTGGGCACAACTGCCGGTTTTTTCCGTTTTTTCCGATTACCATACTTTAGATAAAGTACCACAATAGCCACAACAGCGATGGTAATAGCCAGCGCCATCAGGATAACGGGCAACAATTCGCGAAAGGTGAGCGGTGCTTTGGCAATCTGTTTGATGTCGCGAATGGCAACGGTGGTATCTACAGCGATGGTATTTACCCGAAAGGACAGCGGCTCTGTAGTGGCGAGCAGGTTAATATTGCTGTCAAAAATCAGGATAGGGGGAAAAATATAACTTCCGGAATCAAAAGATGTTATAGTAATAACTTGGCGATAATTGACGTTAGCGTCCCCGTATGCGGTATCTATGGCCGAGTAGCCTATAAGTTCGAGGTGCAGCGAGTCAAGCAGGGCTGATGAGAGAGGCTGAATGATCAATGAAGTGTTTTTGGGTGCAGTAATATGCAGTTGAACATTCAGGTAGTCGCCGATGAGAATGGAACTGGAGTCTAACTTTGCTGTTGCCTTATACTCCTGAGACCGGCCACTGATAGCGATTAACAGAGTAATTACAAAAACGGTTACTATTTTAAAATTGTGCATTTTGTACATTTTTAGGTTATGTAAACGTAAAAATCAAAGAATTATTTTATGACATGCCTGTGATTATTTTTGTATTTTTATAGTCAAAAACTGCTAATTATTGCAAGCCATTTTTACTGTAAGCAGTTATGCATGGTATTCTAATACAAAAACTCCTTAGTTGGAACAGGCGCTTCCGGATAATACAATTGAGATAATAGAGTACTTGGGAACACCAGCTATCGCTTGTGGCATTCGAGAATAGCAAACTATGCAAACGGATTTTTCTGTTTTCTAAAATATTGACAGCGATATTCCTAAAGCCATGGGCGATATTTGCGGGCCTTTGTCTTTTTCGAAAAGTTTATTAATCTGATAGGAATAAAAAACATTCACAAATTTCCAGCCAATACGGGCATATACATCGCAATTGTATTTTTGCTTATTGTAAATGTCGAAAGTTTTATAGCGAGTTTTTGTTCCGGATCCGTCCGGCAATTCACCCTTATACGATTGTGAAATCTCAGCTACCAAACCTACGCGTACCCCAAGCGTAATTTTAAAGCCGCTTTTGTGGCGGTAGCGCAACTCAAACGGAATGTAGCAATTGACGTAATTCAGTCGCGAGCGTTTAATAATGCTGTCAGGATTCACCACATTGTAACGCATAATGCGCGGCACAGGATCATTTTGCAGTAGTGCATTGGTATATTGCGAATAGTAAGATACCCCCAACCCTAATCCGAAAGTAATGGGGCTTTTATTCGGCATTTTAAAATCCCACAACGCCGATATGGAGAATCCGGGATGAAACTTATTGCTGCTTACCTCTTTAGGCATTCCGATCCAAAAAGCGTGAAAAATGTCCATAATTAACCTGTCGCGAAATATTTCGACTTGATTATTGTCGCCTTTAGCAGTTTCGATTCTGTTTTTTCTACTGTTTTTTTGAGAAGTCGGTGCCACGACAGAGTCCGTTGTCTGTGCTGTAATACACTGATTAACAGCAAAAGAAAACATTAAAGCTACAATTATTACCCTTTTCATATAAGATATTCTATGTTTTTTTTTCATTTAAAAATTGAGATTACAAAAATAGTAAAATTTCAAGTACAAATCATAACAGCATGGCGAACTTTGTATTTTTCTTGTTTCAAGTGCTAATTATATAATTTTTTTTGTGTACTTTTGCAAGGTGTTGTAATATATTCAAATTTTTGCCGAAAAACGGCTATTGATACGAAGAACGCTATGGAAACTTTGCGGATAATGCAACTATTAGGAATATGAATTTAAAAACGTAAATAACGATGAATAGTACATTTGAAACTTGGACAAAAGAGGAATTTTTAACCTATGTAATGCTGTATGCTGCAAATGCAGACAGTCATATTAGCGCTAAGGAACAGAAAATAATCGGCACAAAAGCAGGCGAGGATATTTTTGAAAAAATGCGCGAACAATTTGAAACTGACAGCGATTATGACAGTTTGCAAAACATTATTGCATACAAAAACAAGTATTTGCAAAGCGAAAACGATGTTGCTGATATTCTCAGGGAGGTAAAAAGTATTTTTTTTACAGATAATGTATTTTCGGATTATGAGCAGCAGGTGGTATTTTTGATTGAGAAGCTATTAAATTAGGGTACATATGGCAACACGCAACAACACCAGAATTGAAGACTTGCACATTCCTATACCGAATTTTAGGTTTCATCATACTCCATCTTCGGAAGAAGAAGTTGATGCAAAATTTATCGGAAGAGAAAATGAACTTGCCCAGCTGCAAGAGTGGGTAAAAGAAGGCAAGTCGGGCAACTATCTTGTTTCGGGGCATCGCGGAATGGGAAAAACCAGTTTTGTTGGGAAAGCATTGAATGAAATACAAGAAAAACCAAAGAAATGGATAGCATGCTTGTATTATCTTGCATTTGTGCTAATCTTTGCATCTTGTTTTTTTACTGTATTACTATTCCAATTTTTTAATAAAAGTTTGGACAAAACAATCATTTGTATTTTGGGATTTATGCTTGCATTCGGTTTATTGATTAAAGCATTCTTTTGTTTACAAAACCCCAAAAAAGCCAACAACTACATCATATCTAAAATCAATTTAGGACATGAAGTATTAAATGAAAGAGATATTTTAAGTTTAATAGCTACCAATATTTACGATAAATACAAGGAGTATATACACAGTTTCGGAGCAAAAGATAAGAGTACAAAAATTTGGATGATCGGCAAGCATATTTTCTTTTGTGGATCAGCCGCTTTTTGCCTGTATGTGCTAATTGGGCTGTTTGCAAATTTTCATTTTAGTGATATTACACAAATATGTAAGGCAAAAGATATAACTTTTCTTTCGAGCATATACTTTTTTATAGCAAAAACAAAGTATTTTATAGAACACTCACGTT
>JAISAD010000126.1 GCA_031266895.1 Bacteroidales bacterium | reverse complement strand
AAGCCGAAATGGAATGAAACAGCGAATAAAAAATGTTCTCGCTATCGACAGCAAAGGTGCCTGTAGTTTTCCAATAAACAAACATCAATAACGTACCAACTGCTTCTATGCATACTGTGAAGATAATAATTTCACGCAGCAAAATGTAAGAGTCGGATATGCGATTAATAGACAGTAAATCCTTTATAAGATGCTGCTGGCGCAGGCTGACGTGTGATTTAGATAAAAAAAGCGAAAAAAAGGTTGCAAACGACAAGATGCTTATCCCTCCCATTTGTATCAATAACATAATAACCACCTGACCTTTAAAGGTAAAATCGCTTCCGGTATTAATAACCGACAACCCCGTAACGCAACTTGCACTTGTAGAGGTAAAAAGGGCATCAATAAAGGAGATCCCGTGCGTGGTCATTCGTGGCAACATTAGAAGAAACGTACCGATAGAGATGAGAAGGAAGAAAGAAAAGAGCATAATCACCGGAGGGCTTAAATTGAGGCGCGACAAAAAGGTACTCGCTTTGCCCAATTCAATAAAAGCAATAACAAAAAAATAACATTGAATGAAAATCAGGTAATAATCTCTTGTTTTTTCATGTTGAACAAAGTAAATTTCAAAGCCAAGCAACTGTACAAAAAAGAAATAGAAAATCAGCAGCAGAATAATAATGCACTCAACCCAACTCTCTTTTATATATCGCCAAGGATGAAGCGAATAGACAAGAAAAAAATAATATTTGAAAACATAAAAGAGCAAACTGCCCATTATAATCCAACGTATCAACTCTTTAGCAAACAAATCTATATAAAATCCATGATAACAAATAATAGCGCCAAGAGTAGTCAAAGAAACCAAAACACTCAATATCTGCATAATCTTAGAAGCCTGTTCTATATGATTTGCTACGTGCAATCGCACCGAATGCCGCCATTTTTTTAGGCTTTTAAACAGCATATTTACAATAGATTACTGATTAATCTTGATAAAATTCTCGATATCTCGCGTTTTACCAAAGAGTACAAAACAGTCGCTGGCCTGAATTTTGGTAGAGGTATCGGGAACCCCCAAAATATGGTCGTTTTTGTTCACATGTCCTCCTATTTTTTCCTCATATTCTCTACGAATAGTAATAAGGCTTAAGCGGTGATTATCGCGAAAATCTATATTTCCCACTGTTAGACCGATAAGGCGCGAAGGGGTAATAATTTCCGCAATTCGATAATCATCTGGAAGTTGCAGATAGGAAAGCATGTTGGGGTTGAGCAACTTTTCGGCACACAGCCGGCCAATTTCATCTTCCGGTGAAAGGAACTCCATAATCCCCATTTTTTCCAAAATGATACGCTGATTATCGGCAAGTGTGCGGCAAATAATACGCTTAACATTCAAATCAAGCAGGTTGGCGGCACACAATAGCCTCATTACAAAATCATTGCCAATAGCGACAATTACGGCATCAAAATCCTGAATATTCTCAGCAATTAACGCCTTTTTATTGGTGGCGTCAACACAAACAGCATACGCTACGTCATCAGCAATATTTTGTATCACATTAATATCCGAATCAATAACCAGCACCTCTGCACCCTTTTGCGAGAGCGCTATGGCAATTGCTGAGCCGAAATGACCGGCTCCTATTACAGCAAATCGTTCTGCAAACATAACCTTAATTTTTTAAAGCGGGCAAAAATACAAAATATTTTTCGTATTTTTGCCGCTATAAAATTGTTTATAAAAAATAAAACCGATGAAGCCATTGATAGCCCCATCCTTACTCTCAGCCGACTTTTGCCATCTTGCACAAGCAATAGAAATAGTCAATTTATCGGAGGCTGATTGGTTCCATTTAGACATTATGGACGGCGTTTTTGTTCCTAACATCTCATTTGGGATGCCTGTTGTGAACGCCATTAAGTCGCAGGCCGAAAAACCGCTAGACGTGCATCTTATGATAGTGCAGCCCGACCGTTATATAGCCGAATTTAAGCGTTGCGGTGCCGACTTGCTCACCGTACACTGGGAAACATGCACCCATTTACACCGCACCATTCACCAAATCCTGCAGGCTGACATGCTCGCAGGCGTATCGCTCAACCCTCATACACCTGTAGCATTGCTGGAAGACATTATCATCGATGTGGATTTGGTGCTCATTATGTCGGTAAATCCGGGTTTTGGGGGCCAAACTTTTATTGAACGCAGTTTGAAACGCATTGCCGAACTGAAAGAACTCATTATCAAAAACAATTCCAATGCACTGATTGAAGTGGACGGCGGCATAACGTTAGACAATGCTCCTCAACTGGTGGCAGCCGGTGCAGATGTGCTGGTTGCAGGGAATGCGGTGTTTGGAAGTGCTGACCCTGCAGCAACAATTCGTCAGTTGAAAAAGGAAAGTTTATGAAAGGACGCGACAGTAAACCACACATAGGCCTTTTTGGCAGGCAAAATAACGGCAAAAGTTCGCTGATTAATGTCCTTACCGGACAGGATATTGCGATTGTATCGGAAAAACCCGGCACTACCACCGACCCCGTGAAGAAATCTATTGAAATTTTCGGTATCGGTCCCGTTATTTTAATTGACACGGCCGGAATTGACGATACAGGAGATTTGGGCAAAAAACGCATTGCAAAAAGTTATGAAACCATGAAAATCATTGACTTGGCCGTGCTCGTGATTACTAACTATCAATGGGGGGAGTACGAAACAATGCTACTTCAAAAACTGAACGAATTAAACACTCCCACTATTATCGTCAATAATAAATCAGACTTGATTACTGAGCTTAAAACGCAATTAAACAATGGAGTAAAGATTATTAATTGCAGCGCCGTTACACGCACAGGCATCGAAGCCCTGATAGCGCAAATGGTGGAAAAAATGCCCAACTCGGTCTATACATCCAAGTCCATGTTCGATAACCTTATTGAGCCTTATGATACGGTAGTCCTCATCACCCCTATCGACAGCGAAGCGCCTGAAGGGCGTATGATTTTGCCTCAAATGCAGGCCATTCGCGATGTACTGGACCATAATGCTATAGCTGTTACCATGAAAGAGGATAAAATTGAATTTTACCTCAAAAACAATCCTGCGCCAAAACTCATTGTTACCGACAGTCAGGCTTTTCCAACCATCGCCCACCTTATTCCCGAAGAGATTCCGTTTACCGGTTTCAGCATTGCGCTGGCGCATCAAAAAGGTGATTTTGAACAGTATGTAAAGGGAACTCCTTGCATTGAAAAATTGCAAGATAATGATACATTGCTCATTATGGAATCTTGTACGCATCTGACATCATGTGAAGACATCGGTCGGGTTAAAATTCCCGATAGACTGCAAAAATATACAGGTAAAAAGCTCAATTTTGACTATGTGTCAAGCCTTAATCCTCTACCCGATCACATGGAACACTATGCTATGATTGTGCAGTGCGGCGGCTGTATGGTTACCCGTAACCAACTGCTCAACAGGCTCAAACCGGCCATAGCGCTCGGCATTCCCATTACCAACTATGGCATGATGCTGGCCTATTTAACCGGCATTTTCAACAGAGCAGTGAAACCGTTTATCCGGAAGAAAAATTATGAACAGAAAAAAACTTTTAATAAAAATAAAACTAATAAAAATCACAAAACCGAAGTGTCTAATGGGATATAACCGGACATCCATTTTATGAAAAAACTCTCTCTAATTATGGCCACTACCTTAGCGTTGTTGCTGGCTTTTGGCTTTACTTCATGCAAAAAAGAAGGTATATTTAACCCTAAGCACAAAATCGCTCGCATTTACGTGGAAACCGAGAACGGCGAGAAAGTACTTTCCGAAACATACGCTTGGAGTAAAAATCATTTAGAACGTATCAAAAGCGAGCTAAGTAGTGAAGTAATGACATTTGAGTACAACAAAAACAATCAGATTACCAAGATAAACTCTTATCTTGATGACGTATTAGTATCGTACGCAGATGTTACTTACAAAAACGGCAAATATGATAACATCGTTATCCATACCCCAGGCCTGGCAGACATGGATTTTACTTACAGCTTCACCTATAGCGGGAAAAAAATCAAAAGTTTGACCATAAGTATTCCCTCCTTAGGGAATATATTGGACAATCTTGATGTAAAAAAATCGTACCGGGCTATTGACCGGATTAGCTCGTTTTTTATGCCTGCTGCCCTGCCTGTAGAAACAGCCATCAAAAGCATGAACAGCAAAGCATCTCCTTCGCAGAATATTACTATGACCTACAACCTGAACTGGAAAGACAATAATATTGAGCAAATGAGAGCCGATATCGGCAACACTACTATCACATTCAACGGCTACGACAGTAAAACCAATCCATTTCAGGGATTCATGGTGATTAATCCGTTTAATTTGAACAAAAACAATCCTGCGACAATTACCTACAATATGCAGGGCGAAATCGGTACTATTAATTATAGCTATGTTTACGATGGCGATGTCCCTGTAAAAATCACCACAACTTTTATGGGAAACGTATTTCCGCAAGGGATAGGATCATGGGATAACAATATCAAATATTACGAATATCAATAAGCAAATATCTGTAACAGCAGCAATTTATTGAAAAGGATATGGCACGCAAAAAGCTCACAATCAGCAAATAAAAAAGACAATATTTTGCATGACAATTAATATAAAGGCAAGGTTATGATTACGACAAAATACAGAGCAGATTCGGCACTATTACCATTTTTTACCTATTATAGCGAAGCTGTACAACAGGCATATCAACAGATAATTACCAAAACCGGTAAAGGCCATGAGTTTTCAGGCTGGCTTGATCTGCCTGAAACAATTTCCGTGCAACTTTCTGAGATAGAACATGCAGCGAAAAAATTAAAGCAACAATCGGAAACAGTAATAGTAATTGGCATCGGCGGTTCTTATCTAGGCGCACGTGCCGTAATTGAAGCGTTGCAAAATCCATTTGCCAGCATGGCCAATGATCCCGCTAATTTCAATCCCGATATTCTATACGCCGGACATACTTTAAGCGAAGATTATCTTTACAATTTATTGCAAATTATTGACAATAAAGAATATAGCCTGATTGTAATTTCCAAGTCGGGCACCACTACCGAACCGGCCATTGCATTTCGCGTTTTACGCGAGCATTGCGAACGAAAATATGGCAAAACCAATGCCCGCGAGCGCATAGTGGCCATTACTGACGGCAATCGCGGGGCACTGAAAATGATGGCGCAGGAAGAAGGATACTGTACTTTTGTTATTCCGGACGATGTAGGCGGGAGATATTCGGTACTTACACCTGCAGGCTTGTTGCCGATCGCGGTGGCGGGTTTTGACATGGCGCATTTGATTGCAGGTGCGCAGGCTATGCGTCAGCATGTTTTGAGTACAGGCAACATACTCCAAAACTGCGCTCTGCAGTATGCATTATGCCGTTATCTACTTTATGGGCAGCACAAAAAAATTGAACTCATGGCAGCTTACGAGCCGGCACTCTACTATTTTATTGAATGGTACAAGCAACTGTTCGGAGAAAGCGAAGGTAAGGAAAATAGAGGGATTTTCCCTGCAGGCGCTATTTTTTCCACCGACTTGCATTCGCTGGGACAATATATTCAGGAAGGGGAACGCCATCTGTTTGAAACGGTTATTTCTGTGGAAAAAGTGCATCATCACGTTTCAATTCCTTATGATGCCCAAAATCTTGACGGATTGAACTATCTGCAAAAAAGGTCATTAAACGAAATAAACCGTATTGCCGAAGAGGGTACGCGCATGGCGCACCTGTCGGGAGGCGTACCTAACCTTACTGTTACTATTCCCGAAATCAACGAAAACAGCCTGGGTGAACTTATATTCTTCTTTGAATTTAGCTGTGCAATAAGTGGTTCCCTATTGAAAATCAATCCTTTCGATCAACCGGGAGTTGAGGCTTACAAGAAAAACATGTTCCGGCTACTGGGAAAAGAGGGATAAAAAGATGTTTTTTTGCATTTTCCTTAGCAACCATCACCGTCCTCGGCTGTAAATCAGCGTAGTCATCTGCTCACGTTGCAGCAATTCATTGGCGCAGTTCTGCAATTTTTCGGCACTTAATTCCTGTATATTGGCGATAGCTTCTTCAATGGTTTCCACTTCATCAAAAAAGAGTGCAGTACGACCTAAAGAGAGCATCTCATTGAGTTTCGATTCGTTGGCAATGGCCAGCTGTCCTAAAAATTGATTTTTGGCATAATGCAGTTGCAATGTACTTATTTTTTGTTGGCAAAGTTTTTTCATTTCCCTGTAAACCAGCTCAATACACTGTTCTATATGCTCATTGTCGCAACCAATATAAATTGTAAACAGGCCGCTGTCGGAAAAACCGGAGTAGCTGGCCTCTACACTGTAGGCCAAACCTCGCTTTTCGCGAATGGCCATATTGAGACGCGCACTCATCCCTTGTCCACCCAATAGATTGATTAACAACATAAAAGGATTTTTCTTATCGTCCATAAAAGAATAGGCTTGATTAGCCAGTACTATATGGGTCTGGTTGGTTGCTTTGTGTACCTGCTTATATTGAGGTTGATATTGGGCAAAAGGGGGCCGCCAGCGTGCTCCATAGCGGACATTGGTTGCCCCAAAATAGCGTTCACAGAGTTGTTTTAATTGCGAGGTTGTAATAGCGCCTGCCGAAGCAAGCACAATATTGGGTATAGTGTAATTTTCATTTATAAAATCAAGTATATTATCCCGTTTAATATTTTTTACACTTTTTTTTGTGCCTAAAATATTGCGTCCGAGCGGATGTCCATAGAAAATCAGATTTTCAATTTCATCAAAAATCAGTTCAGTAGGAGTATCATTATAATAGTTAATCTCTTCTAGCACAACTGTTTTCTCTTTTTGTATCTCTTTTTCGGGAAAGGTGGAGTTAAAAAAGATGTCTGCCAGCAGTTCTACCGCTCTTTTGTAGAACGGCGAGAGAAAAGAGGTGTGAAAATAAGTCTCCTCCTTGGAAGTGCTGGCATTGAGATCGCCACCTACGTCTTCAATACGGCGTATTACCTGATTGCCGTTGCGTTTGGCAGTACCTTTGAAGATGGTGTGTTCAACAAAATGCGCCAGTCCCGAATGGATTTCAGATTCATCACGAGTACCGGCATTAACCATTACGCAGAAATGCGATACAGGAGAGTCAATCTCTTTGTGTATCAGCTTAATTCCATTGGATAGATGGATAATAGGATGCGGCATAAAAATCAGATTAAAGAGATATTTTCGGGAGTTATTTCAAGTGGAATAATGCAGTTGCGTAATGTCTCATTGTACGGAAGTTTCACCTTCACATAATTATGACTAAAACCAAACATACAATCTTGATATTTACCATGTTCCATAAGTACCGATGCCGTTTTGTGAAAATTCTGTTGATAAAACTGTTCTTTTTTTCGGGCAGATAGGGCAAGCAATTGGTCTGTGCGCTCCCTTTTTACTGTCTCAGGGACTTGATTGGACATTGTAGCGGCCGGAGTATCAGGTCGTTTAGAGTAGGTAAAAACATGTAAATAGCTGATAGGTAATTCTTTTATAAATTGATAACTGTACTCAAAATCATGAGCATTTTCATCAGGAAACCCGGTAATAACATCCACCGCAATACAAGCTTCCGGCATCTTTTCTTTGATTAAATTTACTTTTTTACCAAACAGTTCCCGTTTATAGCGCCGCTTCATTAAAGCTAATATTTTATTCGAACCCGACTGCAACGGAATATGAAAATGAGGCATTATAACATCGGATTGAGCAACCAGTTCAATAATTGCATCGGTTAATAAATTGGGTTCAATAGAGGATATTCTGATGCGAGGCACAACATTTTGTTGCACTATAGCATGCAGTAAATCATAAAATGTTTCGGCTGTTCCATGTCCAAAATCTCCAATATTAACCCCTGTTAAATTTACCTCTTTAACACCTGTACCGGCTATTTGTTCTATATTTTGCAGCACGTGTGCAATGGTATCGCTGCGACTTTCTCCGCGTGCCGCAGCCACTGTACAATAGGTACAGTGATAATCGCATCCATCCTGAATTTTTAAAAAAGAGCGCGTGCGATCATTGGAAGAGTAGGAGAATTGTAAATCAGAATTGCATTTATTTTCACTATTTAAGATATAGCCAATCACTTTTGTTTTATTGATACTGCCAAAAACGGCAGAAACTCCATTCCAAGATTTAACTAATTCGGATTGTAATTCAGAATAGCATCCGATTACGATAATTTCAGAATCCTTATGTGCTTTATGCAGTTTGGAAACTAAATTCCTAACCTTTTTTTCGGCAGTTCCCGTAACGGCGCAACTGTTTATAATGATATAGTCGGGGGTATTGCTCAGGCTTAATCCATACTCTGATAATTGGCGTGAAATAGCCGAAGTTTCGCTAAAATTCAGCTTACAGCCCAAAGTGTAAACGGCAAAAGTTCTCTCTTTTTTCATGCTGCAAAGATAGTGTTTTTTTTATTGTCAACAAAAGAATAAAGCGAACTTTTGCCGCAAATCCAGCTTTATTAAATTGGCTGATTTTATTCAATCCATCTCTCTTGGATTTTTTATATTAATGCAATCTAATTACTTTTTTTGTATTTTTGCAGCCAAACTTATTTTAATAATTTCTTGATATGAGGACTAAATATATTGATTTAATTTCGCAAACTTACGAATTTCCGCAAGAAGAGTTTAAGGTAGAAGATAATGAACTTATTTTTCATGACGTACCTTTAATGGGTATTATCAAGCAATATGGAACTCCATTAAAAATTACCTATTTACCAAAAATAACTCAAAATATTCAGCGGGCAAGAAGATGGTTTAATGTGGCTATTGCCAAGGTTGATTACCAGGGCGATTACCATTTTTGTTACTGCACAAAGAGTTCGCATTTTGAATTTGTATTAAATGAAGTTCTTAAAAATGAAGTACATATTGAAACTTCATCTGCCTTTGATTTAATTTTAGTAGAAGTTTTGAACGAGAAAGGGATCTTTGAAAAGGAGAATTACATTATATGTAACGGGTTTAAAAAACAGCCTTATATTGATAACATATCCACGATGCTGGATAATGGTTATATCAATACTATTCCCGTTTTGGACTCTAAAGAAGAATTTGATCTGCTTGATTTGAATATCAACACAAAATGTAAAGTGGGCATTCGCATTGCCGCCGAAGAAGAGCCTCGATTTGAATTTTATACTTCACGACTGGGCATTCGTTACAATGATATTATTCCATTCTACGAAAACAAAATCAAACACAATCCGAAATTTGAATTGAAAATGTTGCATTTTTTCATCAACACCGGCATTAAAGACACGGCCTACTACTGGAACGAATTGACTAAATGCGTTTCGCTCTATTGCGATTTGAAGAAAATTTGCCCCGAATTGGATTCTCTGAACATTGGTGGCGGTTTTCCGATTAAAAATTCACTATCTTT
>JAISAD010000119.1 GCA_031266895.1 Bacteroidales bacterium | reverse complement strand
TTTGAAGTAACTCCTAAAATAACAATCAGAAATATAAAAGTCAGGACCAATTCCGTAACAAACGCTCCAATCATAGTGAGATTTTGATATCCGGCAGCATTGCCGAAAAAATCAGCGCCAAAACCGTTAGCTGCAAAAATACCTCTTGCGAGGCCGATTTGCGAGACAATAAAAGCCATCAAGGCAGCAGCTAAAACTCCGCCAGTGATTTGAGCGACAATGTAGCCGCATAAATCTTTAGCATTCATTCTGCCTGTGCAAAACAGGCCGACAGAGACAGCTGGATTGAGGTGTGCTCCTGAAATTCCGCCAATTCCATAGGCCATAGCTACAACCGTTAACCCAAATGCCAAAGCTACCCCTAAAAAACCGACAGAAGCTCCGGCAAATACGGCAGTTCCGCAACCACCCAATACGAGTACAAAAGTACCAATTAATTCTGCAAAATACTTTTTCATTCTTGATTAATTTTTAGTTGAAACAATTCAATGACTATAGTTGAACTGCAAAAGTACATAAAAAAATCTGGAGTAGATTGGATGTCTTTCAAAAAATAACACAAAAGCGCGAAAGAACACATTTTTGCTGTCGGAGAGTAAGGTTTCTCGTTCTGGCTGGGAGTGGCATGTGGTGTTCCATTCCAAAAATTTCCCGTAATTTTGCAACCGTTTTTAAAAGAGACTATGCAGATTTTAATATTTACCTTTTTTGTAATCTATACAATACTTTTGTTTCTGATTACATGGCTCACTTCGCGAAAAGCCAATAATCAAACATACTTTACCGGAAATCGAAAATCTCCATGGTTTATAGTGGCTTATGGCATGATAGGCTCCTCGTTGTCAGGAGTTACCTTTATGTCGGTTCCGGGTGATGTAGCTACTACCTCATTCACCTATTTTTGCGTGGTATTGGGTTACATTTTAGGCTATCTGGCTGTCGCTTTTCTGCTGTTGCCGCTTTATTATCGGTTGCGTCTTACCTCCATTTACGAATATCTGAACGGTCGAATCGGCAACGAAGCTCATAAAACCGGATCCATTCTTTTCATCATTTCGAGATTATTGGGGTCAGCATTGCGTATGTATCTGGTAATATACGTATTACATATTTTTATTTTCTCTAATTGGGGAATTCCGATATGGGTAACGGCCGTAGTGATGATTGCCATTATTTTGCTCTACACTTTTCAAGGAGGATTGAAGACGGTGGTATGGACAGATACGCTGCAAACTACCTTTATGATTATAGCGCTTGTTATAACTATTGTGGTGATTTTTAAAGACATGCATATAGATTTTGGTTCACTGTGGCACAATATGGAACAGCAGGGACTGACTAAAATTTTTGATACCGACTGGCGTAAGCCAACTTTCTATCTGAAACAGGTATTGGGTGGAATGTTTATCACAATTGCCATGACCGGCTTAGACCAGGATATGATGCAGAAAAATCTCTCTTGCAAGTCATTGAAAGATGCTCGAAAGAATATGCTCTCCTTTACCGGTATCTTAGTGTTTGTCAATGCATTATTTTTACTGTTGGGAGGAATGCTTATTCTGTATGCCCAGCAAAAGGGAGTCAATTTGGCAGGTATGCCTACCGACCGCATCTATCCGGAACTTGCATTTCACTATTTGGGCACATTTGTATCCATAGTATTTGTAATAGGCTTAATATCAGCTGGTTATTCGAGTGCGGACGGCACTTTTACCGCACTTACTACTTCAATATGCTACGATATCATTCATATCGAAAAGAGAGTTTCTACTGATCGCAGGCAGCTTTGGGTGCGTCGCTGCGTTCATTTCGGCATTTCGCTGCTCTTTTTGGCCGTTATTCTAATTGCCGCTCAATACCATAACGATGCCTTGATCCGCATTATCTTTATGGTAGCAGGCTATACCTATGGACCGTTATTGGGACTGTTTGCTTTTGGCATGTTTACCAAACGGCAGGTCAGACACCCTGCACTTATTCCGCTGCTATCCGTAGTTATTCCGCTGCTTTGTTGGCTATTGTCGCATTATTCGGAACAGCTTTTATGGGGATATAAGTTTGGATTTGAGATACTTATTCTAAATGGGGGATTGCAATTCCTGATGTTGCTGGCTATTAGTAGAAAAGGCGATATAATCGAGGATAAAAAGACGAAAGTATAAGAAAGATAATAAATTGGATATGAAAAAGATTTTGTGCATTGGGATTTTAGTAGTTTTGGCAGGTGGTGTTTTGGGCCAAAGCAGGGTAATGAAACTTCCTGTAAATGAAGATTTTAAAGTAAAAAACAGCACATTCACCTATCAATTGCCACAAACTGCATTTCAGATTACAGTTACGGTAATTCGCAAGGATGCCGTTCCGGGCGTCTATGCCGAATGGGCAGACAAATTGCTCAATTTGAAAAATATTATCCGAAATAACGGGATGAATTGGACATTGAAACAACTATCAATAGAACCATATATTGTGGCCGATAATACACAGATTTATCTGGTGGAACTCTCTAAAAATCAGGAGCAAAACGGATTTTTAGAAACGCTTCCGGCAACCTGTCTTATCGAAAACAGGCACCAATCTTTCGGAGGGTATCAGGTACACACCATCACTGTACCGGCCTTTTTTCGTAATTTTGCCAATGTCTCTTACGAAAATGTGGAAGAGATCTATACCGAAACCCAAATTGTGGATAGCGTGCTGACTTACATTCCCGTGAGCAAAACCAAAACAGTATCGAAATCGGTAGAAATGCAGGCGCGCGAAGCTGCTGATTTCATTACAAAAATTCGTAACGATCGCTATGCATTACTTGCCGGTTCTCAAGAAGTGCCTTATTCTAAGGAAGTTATGGCTTATATGGTGGGAAAATTGGATACATTAGAAAGCAACTATTTGAAATTGTTTACCGGCTATATACTTGAAAATGAGTATATTTACACCTTTACGGTTTTTCCGGAGACAAATGCCGGTAAGAGTTTTATTTTTGCCATAGACAAAGAAAGCGGAGTAGTTGAAAATGAAAAAAATGGCGCAGAAAATTACTATTTGGAGTATAAATTGCCCAAAGATACTATTATCACTCCCAATAACGAGATAAAAAATCAAGGATACTGCTTTAGAAAAGCCATGCCGGTAGATGTCACTCTTTCCACAGATAAACAGTCGCTGCAAAAAATAGGATGCTATGACATCTATCAATTTAGTCCGGTGCAGCAAATTCCTGCCAATCGCGACCGATTTGAAATTGGAAATTATATTATATTTCATCACTAATTGAATACGAAAATGATAAAAAAACTTTTATTAGTAATTCCCGTTATGGGAGCTATCGTGTTGATTGCCATCTCTTGTCATCGCAATCCCGCTCAAGAGCAGATTAAAAAATTGAAAGAGTTGAGTCTTACTTTTGCTAAAGATAGCCTAAAGTTGGAAGCTGATTCTGTACAAATTGTCAAGATAGACACACTGACACAGTTGGGCTATGCGAAAATTACTTTAGAAATGCTTGAAAATCTGGATGAACAGTATCAGCTCAACTATCAAAAAGCATTGCTGGCTCAAAATGACGCGCTAATTACCGAAATGGAGACCTATTTGCAGCAAATAAGGGAACTGAAGCAGAAATTTATCACCATTGTGGATAACGCCACTGTTGATGACAAAAAGGCGTTTCTCTATATGTATCAAGCTAATTTTTGGCGTAATGGCGGCATTTTTGAGGCGATTCTCTTCGCCATGCCGAACTATAAAATCCACGATTTAAACCCATTTTCCAATAATCTGCTGGAAAAATCAATACTTTGAGCTGTTGTATTGAATAGTAGTTCAGATTGTTATAAAATATTTTATCCCTGTGTGCGTGATAAAATATTTTTAGTATTTTTGCCGCCTCAACAAACTTGTTGAACAATATTGTTTATGCAGATAAAAAAATAGGATAAAAATGCAGCATGACGAATTACATACCGAACAAATCATTCTTGAAGCCGCAGAGGCGGAATTTCTTGAAAAAGGATACGGAAATACAAAGATGGTAGCCATTGCAAAAAGAGCAGGAGTGAGCCATTCCATGCTGCATTACTATTTCAAAACAAAGGAAAATCTGTTCCAGACTATATTCCTTAAAAAAATGCAATCGTTTTTGCAACTACTTGAAGGAATATTTATTCGAAAGTTACCCTTTACGGAAACCGTCCGATTTATTATTGAAACACTGTTCCATTTTGCGGAACAAAATCCACAGTTGCCTTATTTTATATTGAACGAAATCCTGTTGAACAAAAAAAATCGCACCTTATTTCTCAGCATAATATCTCCCAAAATCATCAATAATTTTAGCAGGCTGGAAAAAATATTGATAAACGAAATTAAAAAAGGTGCTGTCCGTCCGATAAAACCATTTGATCTCATGTTAAATATCATTTCACTCAACATCTTTACCTTCATATCATTGCCCGTATGGGAGGAAATATTTTCTCTCCGTGATAAAAAAATGATGAAAAAGATGCTGGATGAAAGACGGGAAAGTAATGTACAGTTTGTTTTGAACGCTTTGAAACCCTGATTTTTTTTATCATGAAATCAACAATATTG
>JAISAD010000043.1 GCA_031266895.1 Bacteroidales bacterium | reverse complement strand
CTCACCTGCCACGTGGCGCGGCACACTTTTGCCACCCTCTCCCTGCAGCTGGGCATCCCGATAGAGGTAGTGAGCAGGCTGCTGGGGCATACCAGCCTGAAAACTACCCTGATCTACGCCAAAATTGTCGATGAGGTCAAGGTCAGGGAGATGAAAAAGTGGGATTGAAGAGGAGGAAAGAAAAGGGATTTTGTTAACATGCTTAATTTTCCAAAAATCATTTGCTTCTATCTTCCTTCTGCCATCCTTTACTTCTTAAAACCCCACCTTGCATTTAATTCCACCGCGTATCCAGATGCCCGGTTGTTCCAAATCACCTAAGTCAAAATAGTGCTGATTGAGCAAATTGGCAGCTTCCGCATAGAAGTTGAGCATTTTGTATGTGTATGATAATCTTACATCTAACAAATAATAAACAGGATAGGAGGTGAGTATCCCTTTCGCATCAGTTTGATACGAGATATATTCTCCTTGTCGCCGATTTATTGAAAAAGACCAATCCGCAGACAACCCCTTATAAATCCGATGATTGAGTCGCATGGCGAGCTTATGCATCAAATGGTCAAGCACATAACGCGATTGAAAGCCTTGACTCTTTTTATTGGAATGCAAAAAAGCATATTCTATTAGAATATTGGTAATAAAGAAATTATTGTTGAATTGCAGATTAGGCTGGTAACATAAAGAGGCTTCTACCCCTTGAAAATGGATGGCTGTATGATTGATTGAACGCCATTTAATATCGGTATCGCTCTTGATATAATCTATCATATTACGCCCCCACCGGTTAAAATAGGCCACAGAAACCGTTAAATAGGGCGATTTGCCGGCTTTGGCAATATGCAGCGAAGCACCTGCATCTACTGTATAAGCCTTTTCGGGTTGCAGATTAGAATTGCCGATAATGTCGCCGGTTTTGTAGTAAAGGTCGGTGAAAGTAGGCATGCGCATAGCGTCTGCACCCGATAAATAGAATGTAGCCGACAGCAGGTTTTGACGTACTGCCTGTGGACGTAATTTGTAAGAAATATAGGTAGCCGGCAATAAATAAATTTTCTTGGGAGCATGTGTAAAATGCTGCAGCAAAAGGGTTAAATTGGCTGTCCAACCTCTATTTTCATAATGTTGCGAAACAGCAATGCCACTATTGAGATTAAGTTTGCCATAATTGTAAAAAATAGTATCGTTGAAAGTCTTTTTTGGCTTAAGCAGTGAATCCCCTAATGAAGTGCTGAAAATATCTTCTACCCGTACATCGGCACTAAATGAGGTTTTACCGGCCCTGGTGAAAAAATAGGTCAGGAAGTTAGCGCCGGCAGCCTGGTTAAAGTGGTAATTGTTTTTTGTCGGATTTTGGCCTTTAATCAATTCAAAACAGTCGAAATTAGCACGATAATAAAGCGAGGGAGACCAAAAGACACGGCCGTAATGCTTCCATTTAACGCCGGCAAAGGCAGTATGCAGGGTTTCGTACTGGTCGGGAAATTTCAACGAATAGAAGCCATTAGCGCCATATTCCCGCCCGCTGTAGCCGGCTTGCATTTCGAGTTCGTTTCTGCCAAAGCGTCCTATTGTTTGATAAAAGGCATTAAAGGTTTTAAAATCAGTATTGTGGCGATAGCCGTCGGAACGATTATAGTCTGCAGAGAGCAGGTGCGTAAACTTACCGCTTTTCAGATTGAGTGTAGCACCGGTATTGATCCATTCAAAAGAGCCGCCCGCCACATGAAACGCTATGCTATTGACTGTATCGGGACGGGTAACAATATTAACCAGTCCCGAAAAGGGCGAGGTTCCAAAAAGAAATGCGGTGGTGTTGTTAAAGAGTTCTATTTTTTGAATGATATCTTGATTTACAGGAAGGTTAAGGGTATAATGACCGGTTTGGGGATCGGTCATGTTAAAACCGTTTAGCAAGATTAGGGTTTGGTCGAAATTACCTCCTCGGTAACTGATGTCGGCTTGGGTGCTCAAAGGGCTGCGCTGTCGGATGTCGAGCCCTTGCAGACGGTCTAACAGATCGTTGAGCGACTGCACAGGGACTCGCTCAATTTCGCTTTTCGTGATACTCACTTGCAGCAGTGGCGTCGCCAAATTAGGCGTTTCGGGCAGTTTCTCTTCGCTCACAGTCAGCTCGTTGAGCCGTTGAATCAGTGTGTCATTTTGTGCTTGAGCCGTAACAGGCCTCGACACAAAAGAGCAAACCAGCGCAATAGTAGCAATGGAAATCTGTTTTTTCAGCGAATTAAAAATGGCATACTTCTGCCGTGTCCATCGTTTAAAATAAACGACTTGTGTTTTTTGTACTCTTCTGTTCATAATTTTATTTTTAGTGAATAATTGAATGGCATAATTGCCATATAAAAATTAGGCCTTGGCAATCACTGCCTCCACCTCAATACCTTCTGCAATCTCAAATCGTGTTTTATCAGGGGCGGCAACAGTGTCGGCAAAACAAAAAGCGGTACACAGCGTTTCCGATTTTATGTAGCTCTCAAAAGCGGTAAAAGCGGCGTCCAATTCGGAATGACGCTGCAGGGTAACGGTAATGTAATCCACCACATCAAACTGCAACTCTTTGCGATAATTCTGTATCCGGTTTACCAGTTCACGGGCATAACCCTCCTGTTGCAGAGTTTGGGTAATGGTAATATCAAGCGCTACGGTAATCGCCCCTTGATTGGCTACCATCCAGCCCGGAATATCTTCGGCAAAAATTTCCACATCACCGGCTTCTATTGTAATAAGTTGGTTTTCAATGGCAAAAACTATACTTCCCTCTTTTTCCAAGGTAGAAATTTCCGCAGCCGTCATTGTTCCAATACGTGTCGCAATGGCTTTCATTATTTTACCGTATTTAGGTCCCAGTTTCTTAAAATCGGGTTTGATGCGTTTTACTAAAATACCTTCATTATCTTCCACGAAATCAATCGCTTTTACATTAATTTCATGTAAAATCAGTTCCTGAACCTGCTCAACCTGTGTTTTAAAGTGTCCCGGTTCAATCACAGGGAGCATAATTTTGGCCAGTGGTTGCCGAACCTTAATGTTCGATTTCTTTCTCAGCGAAAGCGCCATGGAAGATATTTGTTGCGCCAACTGCATTCTTTCCTCTAACTTTTTATCTATCAAATTCTTATCATAAGAAGGATAGTCGGACAAATGAATGGAAGCAATAGCTTCTTTTCCCGTAACGCGGGTTAAGTCAAGAAACAGATTATCCATAAAGAATGGTGCTACAGGAGCTGCCAGCTTTGCAATGGCAATCATGCAGGTATAGAGCGTTTGATAGGCCGAAATTTTATCATCGTTGTAATCGCCTTTCCAGAAGCGACGACGACAAAGGCGTACATACCAATTACTAAGATGCTCATCTACAAATTGCTGTATATCCCTACTTACTTTGGTTGGTTCATAATCGGCATAATTTTCATCGCATTTTTTAATTAATGAATGAAGTTCCGACAAAATCCAGCGGTCAATTTCCGGACGTTTTTCAACAGGAATATCAGCTTCCCTGTAAGTAAAGCCATCAATATTGGCATAGAGTGCAAAGAAATTATAGGTGTTGTAAAGTGTGCCGAAAAACTTACGCTGCACTTCAACAATTCCCTCTACATCAAATTTAAGGTTATCCCAGGGCTGTGCATTGCTCATCATGTACCAGCGGGTGGCATCAGGGCCATATTTCTCAATAATATCAAAAGGATCAACGGCGTTGCCATGACGCTTTGACATCTTATTGCCCATTTTATCAAGCACTAATCCGTTGGATACTACGTTTTTATAGGCTACAGAATCAAACAGCATTGCAGCAATGGCGTGCAGGGTAAAAAACCATCCACGGGTTTGGTCAACCCCTTCTGCGATAAAATCGGCAGGAAAATTGCGTTCAAAAGTCTCTTTGTTTTCAAAAGGATAGTGCCACTGACAGTAAGGCATGGCGCCGGAGTCAAACCATACATCTATCAGATCACTTTCGCGGGTCATCATTTGTCCGGACGGCGACACTAAAAAAATGTCGTCCACATTTGGACGGTGCAGGTCTATCCGTTCATAGTTTTCCTTGCTGAAATCGTTGGGAACAAATGCTTTATATGGATTTTCTTTCATAATGCCTGCAGCAACAGCCTTATCAATTTCTTCCATAAGCCGGGCTATTGATCCGATGCAGAGCCTCTCTTTTTTATCTTCGGAAGTCCAAACCGGCAGCGGCACACCCCAGAAGCGGGAGCGCGACAGATTCCAATCTACCAGATTTTCGAGCCAGTTACCAAAACGGCCTGTACCGGTAGCTTGCGGTTTCCATTTAATAGTGTTGTTGAGGGCAATCATCCGCTCTTTATACTGGGTGGTTTTGACAAACCACGAATCGAGCGGGTAGTAAAGCACCGGTTTGTCGGTACGCCAGCAATGAGGATAACTGTGTGTATATTTCTCTATTTTAAAGGCTTGACCGCGCTGCTTGAGCCAAATGGAGAGATACACATCCAATGATTCAGGCTGTTTTTCATCCTCTTTTTCGTAATCGGGTTTCACATAGCGACCGGCTACCGCAGTGTAGAGCGGCACATTAACCTGTTTTTTTACAAATTCGGGGTCTAAATCTTCAATTTTAAAGAACTTGCCGGTTTTATCCACCACAGGCTGAATGTGGCCTTGAGCATCAATAACGGTAATTGGCGGAATGCCTGCCTCTTGTGCCACGCGCTTGTCGTCAGCACCGAAAGTGGGGGCGATATGCACAATGCCGGTACCATCATCGGTGGTAACGTAGTCGCCGGCAATCACACGAAAAGCATCGGCGTTTGGCATAATGTAGGGAATGAGCTGTTCATATTCCAAGCCGACCAGATTTTTTCCTTTAGTTTCTTTAACTACTTGAAACGGAATGTCTTTTTGCCCGTACTGATAGTCATTGAAAGACAGTTCGGCATTTTTTTCGGGAAAATAGCGCGATAAAAGATTTTTAGCCAGAATAACGCATACAGGTTTTCCCGAATAGGGATTAAAAGTACTAACTAACAGATAATCAATATTTTTTCCAACTGCCAATGCAGAATTAGAGGGCAAAGTCCAGGGAGTAGTAGTCCAGGCCAGAAGGTAAATATTATCGGGAATAGGGCCATCTTTGGGAAAGCCCCACGGACATTGCGTCAGAAAGTGCTGTTCGGTTTTTACTTTAAACTGTGCTACTACCGCAGTGTCTTTCACATCTCTGTAGCAACCGGGCAAATTCAATTCGTGTGAACTGAGGCCCGTGCCGGCTGCAGGCGAATAGGGCTGAATGGTATAACCTTTGTAGAGCAGCTCCTTTTCGTAAAGTTGCGACAGCAGATACCACACCGATTCAATATATTTGTTATCGAAAGTGATGTAAGGATTTTCGAGATCGACCCAATAGCCCATGCGTTTGGTAAGATCGTCCCACATGTCTTTATATTTCATCACTTCACGCCTGCAAGCATTATTGTACTCTTCCACGCTAATCTTCTTTCCGATATCCTCCTTAGTGATGCCGAGTGTTTTTTCCACACCAAGTTCTACCGGCAAGCCGTGCGTGTCCCAGCCTCCTTTACGGCCTACATATTTGCCTTTCATGGTTTGGTAGCGACACACCAAATCCTTGATAGTGCGTGCCATAACATGATGAATGCCGGGCATGCCGTTAGCAGAAGGCGGTCCCTCAAAAAAGACAAAAGGCTCGTGCCCCTCTCTCATCTTTAAACATTTGGAGAAAATATCATGCTCTTGCCAGTGCTGCGCTATCTCTTTCCCAATTTTGGACAGATTAAGTCCTTTGTATTCAGTATATTGCATCGTAATAAAATATTCAGATTCAGCATGCAAAAGTACAAAAAAACGGATTGCGTCTCTTTGGACAGCTGCTTTCTAAAAAAAGGGGCGCTCCTCTTGTCCAAAAGGGGCGCTCCTTTTCAGCAAAAGGGGTACTCCTTTTCAGTAAAAGGGGCGCCCCTTTTTAAGGCTACTTCTTTCCCTTTGTATATTTCAGATTATTAAGCATTTCGCGGAGATCTATCCCTGCCCGAAATGATACTTTGGAGGAACGGATTAGCGAAGCATTAAATTTTTCTTCGCTTTCTACCCCCTCACTGCTGAGGGTAATCTGAAATGACCCAAAATCGCCGAAACGGACAATTTCGCCATTATCCAGGTGGCGCTTCAAAATCTTGGTTAAGTCGTTTAATACGGCCAGCACATCGGTATCACTTACCGTAGTGCTGGCTTCGGCTATCTCCTTACTCAATTTCTTGAGGGTAAGCTCGCCTGTACTTTTGGCTTGCGCATAAAATTTCTTTGGGGCATTTGGGTTAGTGGGGTTGCCACGTTCTACCGTTACATAGGTTACTGACATAATGATTTAGTTTTAGTTATAAATGATAAATGAATTTAATATCATTAACAACGTGTGAATTGTTCTTTTATTGTTTTAGGAGAATTAATGTGTTAATCGTGAAACAGGCCATTTTTCCCGTACGAAAACTCATACTTATAGTTATGGCTTATTCATAACTTTGTAAATCAAAATCTTAGGTTACTGCACCACCATTTTTTGAATGAACTGATTGGTGGCCGTAGTTATCTTTATCACAAACAACCCTTTACTCATGCCTGGAACTGTTATGACAGCCTGCGGCAATCCGGCTTGACTGTATGAAAGCTGACCTAAGGAGTTATAGATTTGAACAGTGGTAACTTCCCGGGGATCAAAATTCGTTTCAATGGTAAATGAACCGTTATTGGGGTTGGGATAGAGCCTGACGCTTGCCGTTTCCCTCTCTGAGAAGCGATCTGTAGTAGCAGAATAGCCCCGTTTTAACGGCGGAAGCATATCGTATATTCCAGAGAAACCGTCCTCATTTATGGGATTATTCAGTATAAAACTGCTTTGTACTTCGCTGCAACCCATGCAAGGCTCAATATGTGCTCTGAAGTACGACCCCGCTTCGGCATGAAACCCGGGCAACAGTCTTATCTCCTTGTGAGCCACATACTCAGAAACTCCTCCGGCAGGAATAGTATGCCATGTAGCGGGCGCAGGCAA
>JAISAD010000041.1 GCA_031266895.1 Bacteroidales bacterium | reverse complement strand
AACATTATCGTATGCTGCCGTATCGAGGTCTGTTGTCCTATCTTTATTGTGCCGTAACTGACTATTTTCGCTATATCCCCATTTCTGTGAAAATACAAACCAATGGCAAAACCATTCAGCAGTCATGTCTTTTTGTGCTCTTTGCCAATTGCAACCAGTTTGGCTACAATTTTCGAGTGGCACCCCACGCCAGCCTTCACGATGGTTTGATGGATGTGGTGATAGTGCCCAAAATGTCGTTGCCGGCGGCTATATATACATTGTTGTGTATCTGGGTGGGACGTGCCCATACGCTCAAAAGCCTCACCATGTTTAAAAGCGCTTCTTTGCAAATTGAAAGTACGGCGGCAAAGGTGCTGAACATAGATGGAGACCCTTATCCTGCCGACAATATTTTGAAGGTAAAAGTAATTCCTAATGCCATTAATATTGTTATGGATTCAAAAAAAAACCGTATTTCTGCTGCCTATGATTACTGTTAATAGATTGTCGGTTAATTTTACCGGAGATTGCCTCTTTCAAAATGTTTCGTTTGTAGTAGGAAACCGTGACCGCATCGGACTTGTGGGCAAGAACGGCGCCGGAAAATCCACCCTGCTCAAAATTTTACATGGACTGCTGCACCCCGAATCGGGTGATATTATCATCACTTCAGGTTTTAAAACCGGCTATCTGCCGCAGGAGATTGTGAGCGACTATACTACTACAGTTTGGGAAGAAACCATGCGTGCCTTTTCAGAACATAACTTATTACAACAGAAAATTGTACAGCTTACGCAAACCCTGGAGAACCGCACCGATTGGGAATCTGAAGAGTACAGTCTCCTTTCGCAGCAGCTGGCCGATGCCAACGAGCGACTTCATCATATCGGAGGCGCAGCTATTGAAGGAGATACCGAAAAAGTGCTTTGCGGATTGGGTTTTAAAAGGGAAGATTTTGACCGACCACTCCAAACTTTCAGTAATGGATGGCAAATGCGTGTATCGTTAGCCAAGATTTTGTTGCAAAATCCTGAAATCATATTGCTTGACGAGCCTACCAATCACCTTGATATTGAGTCTATTCAATGGCTCGAAGAGTATCTGGCTAATTTTGCCGGCAGCCTCATTCTGGTGTCGCACGACCGCACATTCCTTGATCGCGTTACCAGTCGCACTATTGAAATCACATTCGGCAATATTATTGACTACAAATGCAGCTACTCACAATATGTGCAGCAACGTCTTGAGCGCATTGAATCACAGCAGTCTGCTTATGATAATCAGCAAAAACAAATTGCTGATATTGAGCGTTTTGTGGAACGTTTCCGTTATAAGGCTACTAAATCAAAACAAGTACAAAGCAAGATTAAGATGTTGAATAAGATGGGGTTAGTGCAAGTTGACGAAGTCGATAAGTCGGCCATCTTTTTCCGGTTTCCACCCGCGCCCCATTCTGGTCGTGTAATGGTGGAGCTGAAACAGGTCGATTTGGGTTATGATTCGCTTAATGTATTGAAACAGATAGATTTTCATTTAGAACGAGGCGATCGGGTGGCTTTTGTTGGCAAAAACGGCGAAGGCAAATCCACCATGGTAAAAGCGATTGTGGGTGAATTGACACCCCAAAGCGGCAAAATAATATTAGGACATCAGGTTGTAATTGGCTACTATGCGCAAAATCAGGCCACACTGCTCAATCCCGACAAGACCGTTTTTGAGACTATTGACGATATTGCCGTTGGAGACGTCCGTCCTAAAATCAGAGCTATTCTCGGCAGTTTTCTTTTTTCTTCGGAAGATATAGAAAAACGGGTAAAAGTGCTGTCGGGCGGCGAAAAGTCGCGCCTCGCTTTGGCCAAACTGCTGTTATCGCCGTTTAATCTGCTTATACTTGATGAGCCGACCAATCACTTGGATATGCAGTCAAAGGATGTGCTGAAAAATGCACTGCTACAATACGAAGGCAGCATGATTTTAGTATCTCACGACCGTGATTTTCTGCAGGGATTATCCGAAAAGGTAGTCGAATTTAAAGATAAGCAGATCAAAACCTGTTTAGGCGACATATCTGATTTTTTAGAGAAAAAGCGACTTGATTCACTGCATGAGTTGCAGAAATCAGCAATTAAATCAATGGCTTCGAGCACTTCCACAACCCCCAGCAAAGAGCAATGGGAACAAAAAAAAGAGCGAGAAGCCCAGGAACGTAAAAAAAGCAATCAAATCAAAAAAATAGAAGCTGAAATTGCACAACTCAATGAGAAACTGCAAATTATAGAACAGAAATTGGCCATTCCAGAACAACATGCTCAAGAGGTTGAAGAGGGCGCACTATATCGGGGCTATGAAGAGATAAAAAGCGCCATTGAGGAATTGGAAGAGGAGTGGTTGACGCTTATGGAATAATGTATTCAGATTTCACAAATCTAAAAATGCAGGATAGGATTTCCTGACAGTTTCAGCTCCCTCTATTTCTACCGTATAACGACTGCTAAATAATGCAAATGCCATTACCAAACGGTGATCACTGGCGGCATCAAAAAAAAGGGGCTCTATAATCCGTTTTTTGTTAAATCCATTGATTATTAATGTATTATTATTTTTATACCCCGCATCACATAATAATTGAAAAGCCCGTACAAGATTAGTGCCGCGTTCTGATTCTTTACTATTGAGATTGGCAATGCTGGTAAGTGTCAAATGAAACGGGATTAAAACGGCCAAAGCAGACAAAATTGGAACTAAATCAATATTTTGTGACATATCAAGCATCAAACTATCAGGCATATTCAGTCTGTTGCATCTCAGCAACAAGCCGGTAGCAGTCGGTAAACTTTCAATTCCCCATTGTACGACCAGGTTGGCAATACAGCAGTCGCCCTGCAGCGAATTGAGCGACAGCATCGGCAACTCAAAGGACATTCTGTCGTTTAAAAGCATCCAGGCATACCAAAAGAGGGCGGCACTCCAATCGCTTTCCCAATATGCAGGCAGTCCATATTGAGTATAATACGCTATCACTTGCCGTGTCATTGTAACATAGCTGTCGGAATTGGGTTTAGAGGGCAAAGTGTGCAACTCCTGTAATCCTAACTCTCTGGAAGAGATCAATAGTGCAGAAGCAAACTGGCTGCTTTGAGTGCAATCTACAGTGAGTTGAGCAGCCTGCAGTGGCCGCCCTTCAATCAGTAAGCTTCGGTCAGCAGCACAACTAATTTGCGCTCCAATGCCATGCAAAGTATCCAAAAGCGGAGCAATAGGGCGTTGAAGCAGGCGGGCAGTCCCGGTTAAATGCCACTTTCCTGCACGCAAAGAGAGCAAAGGCAGCAAAAAACGAAAAGCTGCACCACAATCAACAGCGTTTATTGTAACTCGCTCATCAACAGCATTATATTTTGCAATTTGAAGCAGTGCACGATGTGTAATTTTCACATCTTCAGCATCGTCATCCATAGTGGAAAATACCTCTCCCGTACGTAAAAAATGCCAAATCATATATCTGATAACCAAACTTTTAGATCTCGGAAGAGTAATATGTGATGCCCTGTTTTGAAAATAATTTTTAAGCAAAATCATCGTGCAAAAATACAAAAAGAATGAGGAATGGAAAATTTCATGTATATTTGCATCCTTTATTACAACAATACTGTTTTTAAATAAAAAAGAAAAGAATGAGTATAAGAAAAACAACTATCCTGTTGATTGCATTGATATTGCAATCTATTTTGCTTCAAGCGCAAAAGCCGGTAGCTATTGATGGAACTTTGACAAATAATACCACATTTCAATCCATAAAGTTGCAATTGGCTTACGGTGAAAAAAAGGTTTTTGCTACTGCCCCCATCGATGCGCAGGGCCATTTTACCCTTACGGTTACCTTACCGGCGCCCGACATTTACATGCTGGTGCTGGATGACAATAATTTCATCAATGTGGCACTCTATCCGGGTGATAATTTGTCATTTAGCGCCAATGCCAACTCTATTTCCAAATTGGAACAGGCGAGTGGAAGTGCCTCATTTCAATTTGTGAAACAGAACAATGATCGTCTTATTCGTACGCAAATCGTACTGGATAGCCTGAATTATTTATTGAAAAACGATCCGCGACAAATCAAGTTGGGCGAATTATATCAAAATTTTAATCTCTATCACCAAACGAATCAGGATGTGGACAGATACATTGACACCACATTGCAATTTGCCGATTCGTTGAGGAATGTAACTCTTGGAATGAGCAATAGGGAAATTGTGCTCGCTAAAAATGTCAATGATTACCTGAGCCAAACCTCCTCTATTGTCAAATTGATATTGATGCACTATGAACCTTTTGCCAATTACAAGCAAAATGTAGATAATGTCTATAATTTCTCTTCCAATAGAATTGCTGGTGAAGAGGCGCTTTATCGGCTCATTGAAAACTACCAGACATATCTACATCAGAGACATAAGGATGCCGATGACATATTACTAAAGGCAGTCGAAAAATTGAGCGTTTGGAATGATAAACGGGATAAAATGATGTTTGATGCCACCGTTAGCAAAAAAGCGAAAGCCGAATTGGCCAGCGAACTGGCTGCTATTGCCATACAATTTCCTGATAATATTTCCATTACAAGAACTTCCTTCATGAACATTTCTGCTGTAAGCCATGCAGACAATCAAAATATTTTGAATCATATCGGCACGCTTATCAACAATAGAATCAGTGAATTACAGCAGGTTTACAATGCCGAATCCGAAAAAAACAGTAATGCTGTGAGAAACGACCTGCTGCCACACAGAGATGACCTTGCCGTTTTGCTCTTCCTGGATATGTTTCCGCGCGATAATAACGCTGCATTACATAGCGAAATAGTTGAAGCTTTGCACGTTAAATATCCCGACAATACTATTGTAAAGTCTAAATACGACTATGAGAATTCTGTTGGCACATCTATCAATATCGGCTCCATATCACCCGAATTGGCTTTCAGCAATCCTGACGGTAAAATTTTAAAGTTATCGGATTTGCGCGGTAAAGTAGTATTGATAGATTTCTGGGCATCGTGGTGTCGTCCCTGTCGCATGGAAAATCCCAATGTGGTGGCTACCTACCAAAAATATCACGAGCAGGGTTTTGAAATTTACAGTGTGTCGTTAGATCGTGATAAAGGAAGTTGGGTAAAAGCAATTGCAGACGATAATTTAGTATGGACTAACCATGTTAGCGATCTGAAATATTGGTCATCGGAAGCAGCTAAATTATATGGGATAACTGCTATTCCTGCTGCCTTTTTATTGGATAAAGATGGCCGTATTGCCGCTAAAAACCTGCGAGGGCCAGAACTTGGCAAGGCCGTAGAGCGGTTGCTAAACAAATAGTTGCAAAAAAACATTCAAGAACATTATCAATTCAAAAAAAAGTGTATTTTTGCACCCTCAAAAACGGCGGGGTAGCTCAGTTGGTTAGAGCGTCGGATTCATAACCCGGAGGTCACGAGTTCAAATCTCGTTCCCGCCACTCCCTAAACTTTACTTGTACGCCAATTTATTCAAATAAAAAACGTAACGTTTTGGCTTTATGCCTTTTGTGCTGTTTCGAATATACTGGTAACCCGAACACAAAAAATTATTGCCATACCAGTGTGTGATATGGGCATCGCGGCTGTATTCTACTATATCACGGGCAAAAATGGTCTCTAAAGCAGTAGTAGCAATCGGTTCAATAGTTGTCGAATTATGCAACAAAGTGGCAGTAATATAAGTATTGAACGGATAGTAGAGCAGCGTCTCCTCGCCAAAAAAAACGACGCTCAACCGTTGCATCAAGCGATAGGTAATGAGATTTTGAAAAGGAAAATAGTAATTCCAGTTCAATCTGCCGGCAGTGTCAAACGCAGTGATGTAGGCATTGACATAACGATAACCGGAAAAAGAATTAGTGTAAGCAGGTGTGCGTCCATAGGAATACGGATCGTAAGTGTTATAAGTAGAGGTAGTTGTATATTCCGGATAGTAAAGTTCCGTGAGGAAAAGTATGCGCGTACTGTCCGTAAAGAGTGGCGAGGGCAAGGTGTACATATTGGCGCCAGACGGGGCAGGAGAGGGCGGTGTGGATTTGCGACCGGTAGCATCTTCTGTTTTCAAGTCGGCGTAGTTAAAAAAATGAGGCTGTTCAAAACGCCCGTCCCGATAGCGTAAACTGTAAACTCCCGAATGAATATTGCTGCTGAATTTAGTTTCGGAAGTACTGTAAGTTCCTATAATCAAATAAATTGCACTATCTACTATGGTTAATTGAGCATTATTGTAAAAAAAATCTTTAACTGCCGGAAAAAATTGTATGTCGATTATTTTTCCATGATAATCTGTAATATACAAGCCCAGATAAGCCTGTTTATCTTGCATGGTAATCATACCTAAAAGTACCTGCTTTTGCAGAGTATCTATTGTCATAAAATTGACAATAGAAATGGACTTTTCCGGCAAGTCAGGCTTAAATAGCTGTTTATCAGCAAGATTAATATAAAGAATTTCATCATACTTCTCATCGGAAAGCAGCAGCAAAAGATGATTGCTATCTATCATTTTCATATCGCGCACGGTGAGATTGGGCAAAATCCCTAATTCGCAGGTTTCCACGCTGTTATCAGACACATTCACCCTGATAACGGCACTTGGCACGCCGCTACTTTTGGAAACGGATGTTTCCTGTAATAATATAAAAATATGCGATTGGTTTTCACACACATAGCTATAAGCATAACGACTGCGTACAGGTAACTGAAACGTAGCTATTCGTTGTAAATTGGTATCATAGTGTATGAAAATCCATATCGAACTGTCTTTTCCGATATTTTCACTTTCATAAAAGATGTAAACCCCTGCTTTTCCTGCTATTGCAAAGTGATAATCATCAGCATCTTTCGCCGTCTCCAACTCTATACGCAACGGCTTGTCTTTAGGCGTTTGAGCCCATGTGCAAATACCTAAAGACAAGCCTAAAAACAATGTTAAAATACAATGCTTCATAATATGTTTTAACTTCCCATTCCTCCATCGCAAACCAATACTTGTCCTGTCATATATGAAGACAGGTCGGAAGCGAGAAAAAGTGCCACGTTGGCAATATCTTCCGGTGTACCTGCGCGGCGTAACGAAATTGATTTCATCATCGTCTCTTTCACTTCGGTAGATAAATTTTCCGTCATATCGGTTTGAATGTAACCGGGAGCAATGGCATTAGCCCGAATGCCACGCGAACCGAGTTCTTTGGCTATGGATTTAGCCAGCCCAATTAAGCCTGCTTTCGAGGCCGAATAGTTGCACTGTCCGGCATTGCCAGACACCCCTACTACAGAAGCCATATTGATAATACTGCCCTCCTTCTGTTTCAACATAACAGGCGTGCAAGCATGAATAAAATTGAATGCCGACTTCAAATTAATGTTGATTACGGCATCCCATTGTTGCTCGGACATGCGCATCATAAGGCTGTCTCGGGTGATACCGGCATTATTTACCAGCACATTAATATGGCCAAAATCTTTCATAATTTCAGCCACCACATTGTGAGTATCGTCAAAATTTGCGGCATTCGAAGCATAGCCTTTTACTTTCACGCCAAATGCGGCAATTTCGAGCTTGGTTTGTTGCCCGTTTTCATCAATAGCCAAATCAGTAAAGGCAATATCTGCCCCTTCAGAGGCTAATTTTAAAGCAATTGATTTCCCGATTCCTCTTGCTGCGCCGGTTACCACAGCTACTTTTCCTGATAATAACTTCATAAAAATTACTTTAGTTAAAGGATTAATTTTTGAGGTGCAAAGGTACAACTTTTAATTGTCAAAATTTCCCGTATCTTTGCAGGCAAGATACAAATCGTTATCATTAAAAATAATCATATAAATATCAAATAGTTATGGGAAGTAAAATCTCTGCAAAAGTGAAAGCTGGCGTATGTAATTGCTATGATATGCAAACTATTTTTGCTATTGCAAAAGCTGAGAAATTTGCATTGCCTGCTGTAAATGTGGTTGGCAGCGACTCTATCAATGCCGTTATGGAAGCTGCTCGCGAGGTTAATTCGCCTGTAATGGTGCAATTTTCCAATGGCGGCGGAAGTTTCATGGCTGGCAAAGCGCTGAAAAATGAGAACGAAAAGATGGCTATTGCCGGTACGATCGCCGGTGCTGGCCATGTCCATCAAATGGCTGAATATTATGGGATTCCGATCATTTTGCATACTGATCATGCCGCTAAAAAATTGCTACCTTGGATTGATGGACTGCTTGACTGTGGGGAACAATATTATCGGAAACATGGTCGCCCGCTCTTCAGTTCTCACATGCTTGATTTGTCAGAAGAACCTCTGATAGAGAATATTGAAATATGTAAACGCTACCTGGCTCGCATGGCAAAATTGGACATGACACTTGAAATAGAATTGGGGATCACCGGCGGCGAAGAAGATGGTGTAGATAATAGCGGTATTGACAGTTCGCGTCTTTATACGCAGCCCGAAGACGTAGCTTATGCTTATGGAGAATTAAGCAAAATCAGCCCCAATTTTACTATTGCAGCCTCTTTTGGCAACGTGCACGGGGTTTATAAACCGGGCAATGTGAAATTGGAGCCAATTATTCTGCACAATTCTCAAAAGTACATCCAGGAGAAATACAAAACAGCAGAAAATCCAGTTAATTTTGTATTTCATGGCGGTTCGGGCTCTGAGCCGGCCAAAATCAGAGAGGCTTTGAACTATGGTGTGGTAAAGATGAATATTGATACCGATACCCAATGGGCATTTTGGGAAGGGGTAATGAAGTATTACAAAAAAAATGAGGCTTACCTACAGCAACAAATCGGTAATCCTGAGGGTGAAGACAAGCCGAACAAGAAATATTACGATCCGCGCGTTTTTCTGCGCGAAGGCGAAAAATCAATGACAACACGCCTCCGCACAGCTTTCGACGATTTAAATGCTATGGATAGATACTGAAAATCAACGTATTAAAAAAGTGTACCGTTTATAGTTTTTTTTGTATTTTTGCACCCGAAAAATCACTGCCCTGTGGTGTAATGGTAGCACAGCAGATTCTGGTTCTGTTTGTATGGGTTCGAGTCCTATCGGGGCAACAGGCGCGAAAAAAAATCGCGCTTTTTTTATTGGTGCTTATCCTTATTTGCCAAATTTTTCTTTCAAAACCTGAAAAGCTTCAGCGGGGTCATCTATATCTGTTACGGTTTTTTCCATAGGGCATTTATCATCCCCTGTCATATTGACTATGTAATCTACCGTTTTATCCGTGTAATATTGAATGCCATGTTTTTCCAATACAGGAATGGCTTCTTTGGAAAGAATGGTTGTATAAAGGACTGTCGCTTCACCGTACACCAAAACAAGAGCAGAGGCTTTTCCGGTAACTTTATCAAAAACGTAACAGTCTTTAAAGGTTCCTTTCTCAAGATGTTTAAATAATGGCTTTATGCCATTGTCATCATACGTTTCAACAGTTCCATCTTGCTGAGCCACTATCAACGCATGCTCCTTTAGCATTTCTTTCAAATCTTCTACAGGAATTGAATCCTTTTTTGTTGCACACCCAAAAACAGCAAGTGCTACTAAGAATAATAAAATGTTTCTTTTCATTTTTATTGGTTTAATACATTGAATGGGACTTCTAAAAATTCCATTTTTATATTTTGATTTTTATAAAAGAGCCGGAGCCCCACATTAAAACTCTTCAAAAATCGTTGCAAAAATACAATAAAAAACAATATTATATATAGTAAGCAAAACAAAAAAACTTTTTACTGCCAACACAGTATTCAAACCGGCTGTAAAGCCTGAATTTTGAGAAAATCAGCACATTTATGACAAAGTCAAACAATATTTGCGGGAAGAGCACGATTTAGCCATAGAAAATCATTCAATTCAATGGGTGCAATGTGTGCTTTTTTACCGGACAGGGAATAATTTTCTTCATTTTTTTATCCCCCTATTGCGAAGTAAAAAAAAAGTTGTATATTTGCCGACTTTTTGAAGTGAAATGATTGAGGAAAGAAATGAAGGGGAGAAAGTGATGCAACTGATTGATTTCACGGAATATATAAACATCGAAGTTGGGATTTTGGGGACGAAATATGGCGTTGAAAAGGTGTGAAAATGTTGCAATTTACTTCTAAAAGTGGTTGCAATTTTCTATTTTAGAAATAAGAAATTTTGAAAAAACATATACTTAAATGATGAAAAAGATAAAAATCACGCAGGTGAAACGCGCTATTGACAGGCCCTTACGCCAAAAAAGATCGTTAGAAGCATTAGGACTCAGGAAAATGCACCAGACTGTTGAGCATACTGCTACTCCACAAATTTTAGGCATTGTAGAAAAAGTGAGACACTTGATTCAAGTGGAGGAGTTGCAATAATAATATATGTATAGTATTAATACCAAAAAATAAAGAAGGGATGAATTTACACAGTTTAAAACCAGCTGCAAAGTCAACAAAAAACTCGAAGAGAATTGGTAGAGGTCAAGGCTCAGGGAAGGGAGGAACTTCCACAAAAGGCCATAAGGGAGCACAATCACGTTCAGGATACAGCCGCAAAATCGGTTTTGAAGGAGGGCAAATGCCTATTTATAGAATTTTACCGAAACGCGGATTTAAAAATAGAAATCGTATAGCTTATAACGCTATTAATCTCAGTACATTACAAATTTTAAGCGAAAAAACCGGCGCTAAAGAAGTCGATCTCGAACTGCTAATGGCTAATGGCCTGGCTAAGAAAAAAAGTTTAATTAAAGTGCTTGCCAAAGGCGAATTAACTGCTAAACTGACTGTTGCAGCACACGCTTTCTCTGCAGCTGCTAAAACTGCTATCGAAAACGCAGGCGGTAAAGTGGTAACTCTGTTGCAAAAAGCCGAAATTGCAGAACCGGTGGCTGAATCAAAACAGGCCAAAATCGAAACTGAAAACACAGAAGAATAGTTATATATAATAAACTAAAAAATACTCATGAAGAGATTTTTCGAAACTATAAGAAATATTTTCAGAATTGAAGAGTTACGCAGGAGAATTCTTTATACCTTATTTATTATTTTGATTTATCGTTTAGGGGCACATATTGTACTGCCCGGCATCAATCCTGGGGGATTGTCGGCCTTTTCCAAATCGGCGCAGGAGGGTCTGCTCGGCTTGTTAGACCTTTTTTCAGGTGGTGCATTTTCAAACGCCTCTATTTTTGCGTTGGGTATTATGCCCTACATTTCGGCCTCTATTGTAATACAGTTAATGACTTTGGCTGTACCTTATTTCCAACGCTTGCAAAAGGAGGGCGAAAGCGGTAGAAAGAAAATTAATCAAATTACCCGCTACCTTACTATTGCAGTGGTGGCTGTACAGGCACCCGTTTATATTGCTAACATTCAGGGGCAATTTGGAGGTGCCGTATCACCCGGTATGATTAATGGCCAACTGTTTGGAATATCCCTGTTTGCCCTGTCATCGTTTATACTGCTTATTGCCGGCACACTCTTTATCATGTGGCTGGGCGAGCGTATCACCGATAAAGGATTGGGCAATGGTATTTCTCTCATCATTATGATTGGAATTATTGCCCGTCTCCCTTATGCCCTCAAAGCCGAATTTATGGCACGAATAGGGGTAAACGGAGGTCCCATCGTCTTCATTATCGAAATTTTAATCATGATGTTAATCATCTGCCTCTGTGTGCTTTTGGTACAGGGAACGCGTCGTATTCCGGTGCAATATGCTAAACGTATCGTAGGAAACAAACAGTATGGCGGGGTACGCAATTTTTTGCCTCTTAAAGTGAATGCTGCAGGTGTTATGCCTATTATCTTCGCTCAGGCTATTATTATGCTCCCAATGACATTCATGAGTATGACCAATACTCCCGGTAAAGTGGCAATGAGTTTTTTGGATACTAACGGACTGGGGCACAATGTTACACTTTTCCTGCTTATTATTATCTTTACCTATTTTTATACTGCTATCACCATCAATCCTAACCAGATTGCTGAAGACTTGAAGAAAAACGGCGGCTTTATTCCGGGTACAAAGCCGGGAAAGCAGACCGCGCAACTGATTGATAGCATTATGTCGAAAATTACGCTGCCCGGTTCTATCTTTCTGGGTATTGTGGCCATTTTGCCGGCTGTGGTGCGCTTATTTGGCGTAAACCAGCAATTCGCGCAGTTTTTCGGAGGAACCTCCCTGCTGATTATGGTAGGCGTGGTGCTTGATACACTGCAACAGATTGAAAGTCATCTGCTGATGAGACATTACGACGGTTTGACAAAATCGGGTAGAATTAAAGGACGTAACAGTAGTGCTTACTAGTGATATGTTTAGAAGAATAACTCTGAAAACTCCAGAGGAGATTGAGTTAATAAAGAAAAGTTCTTTGCTTGTTGGTAAGACTTTAGCCGAAGTGGCCAAAGCCGTGAAGCCAGGCATTCCGCTAATTTGTCTGGACAGAATTGGAGAGCAGTATATTTGCGATAATCATGCAGTTCCGAGTTTTAAGGGATATAACGGATTTCCGGCGGCGCTCTGCATATCGGTCAATGATGTGGTGGTGCATGGTATTCCTGATGACAGTGTGCTGAATGAAGGAGATATTGTCTCTATTGATTGCGGAGTCTATCTGAACGGTTATCACGGCGACTATGCCTATACCTTTGCTGTGGGCGAAATTTCGGAGGCGAAACGACTGTTGTTGCAACGCACAAAAGCCTCTCTGTATGAGGCCATTAAAGTGGCAGTAAAGGGCAATACTACCGGCCATATTGGCCATGCCGTACAGCATTATGTGGAGCAGTTTGGCTACGGCGTAGTGCGTGACCTCTGTGGACACGGAATTGGAAAAAAATTGCACGAGTTGCCCGATATACCTAACTACGGACAGCCTAAAAAAGGAGATGTGCTGCGAGAAGGAATGGTGTTTTGTGTAGAACCGATGATAAATCAGGGAACATGTCGTGTTTATGTGGAGAAAGACCAGTGGACAATTCGCACTCGGGATGGTAAGCCATCAGCACATTTTGAACATCAGCTGGCTATTACGGCACAGGGCACAGAAGTTTTATCAACTTATGAATACATTGAGGAAATATTGAAAAAAGAGAATAGATTAATATAAAATAACAAAGTAAAGTATGGCAAAACAGTCCTCTATAGAATTAGACGGCGTAGTAATCGAATCGTTGGGCAATGCAATGTTCCGTGTACAGCTGGATAACGGGCACGTTATCACGGCGCACATTTCGGGCAAAATGCGTCTGCATTACATTAAGATTCTACCGGGAGATAAGGTTCAAATAGAGATGTCGCCATACGATTTGAGTAAAGGAAGAATAATATTTAGACATAAATCATAAAAAACGCAATTTAATAATGAAAGTAAGAGCATCAGTAAAAAAAAGATCGGAAGATTGCATCGTGGTAAGAAGAAAAGGTGTGATCTACATAATTAACAAGAAAAATCCTAAGTTTAAACAGCGTCAGGGATAATTTAGATTAATAACCCAAATAACCATAAATAAAACAGATAAAAAAATATGGCAAGAATTGCAGGTATAGATTTACCTAAAAACAAAAGAGGCGAAATTGGTTTAACTTACATTTACGGTGTCGGAAGAAGTACGGCTCAGAAGATTTTAACCGAAGCCAACATCAGTTTCGATAAGAAAGTTAGCGAATGGAATGATGACGAACTGGTGGTTCTGCGTAGTATTATCAATGAAATGAAGGTAGAAGGAGCATTGCGTTCTGAAGTTCAGATGAACATCAAGCGACTCATGGATATCGGTTGTTACAGAGGAATTCGTCACCGTATCGGATTACCGCTTCGTGGACAAAGCACTAAGAATAATGCCCGAACCAGAAAAGGACGTAAGAAAACGGTTGCCAACAAGAAGAAAGCAACCAAGTAATATAATTTCAGTAATTAGGGAAGAGTAAATTAATATGGCAAAGAACACAAAAACAACAAAAAAGAAAGTTGTAAGAATTGATGCGATAGGCAAGGCATTTGTATCTGCCTCATTCAATAATGTTATTGTATCTTTAACGAACAACGACGGTCAAGTCATTTCATGGTCATCAGCCGGTAAAATGGGTTTCAGAGGGTCGAAAAAAAATACACCTTATGCTGCTCAAATGGCTGCACAGGATTGCGCGAAAGTGGCTTATGATTTAGGATTGAGAAAAGTAAAAGTTTATGTTAGAGGGCCGGGAGGCGGACGCGAATCTGCTATCAGAACCATTCATGCTGCCGGTATTATGGTCGAAGAGATTATTGATGTAACCCCATTGCCACACAATGGGTGCCGTCCACCTAAACGCAGAAGAGTATAATTTAACATATAGCATAACCCTAAAAGAAAAATAATAGATCTATGGCAAGATATACAGGACCAAAAACCAAAATTGCAAGAAAATTTCATGATCCGATTTTCGGACCGGATAAACATTTGTCAAGAAAAAATTATCCTCCCGGACAACACGGACAGATGAAAAAACGCTTTAAAATGTCGGAATATGGTTTACAACTGCTGGAAAAGCAGAAAGCTAAATATACCTACGGCATGCTGGAGCGCCAGTTTAAGAAACTGTTTCAGAAAGCAGCCAGAAAGAAAGGAATTACCGGCCAGAACTTGATGAAATTAATCGAATCAAGATTAGATAATGTGGTATTCCGCTTAGGCATTGCCCCAAGCAGAGCCGCTGCCCGTCAGCTGGTTTCACACCGCCACATTACTGTAAACGGAAACATTTGCAACATCCCTTCCATGCTGCTGGTACCCGGCGATATTGTAGCTGTACGCGAACGTTCCAAAACATTGGAGGTAATTACCAATTCCGTTAGCGGCAGAAGCAACAGGCACTCATGGCTGGAATGGGATTCCGCGCTCTTAAGCGGCAAGTTTATGAACTATCCCGAAAGAGAAGAGATTCCCGAAAATATCAAAGAGCAGGCAATCGTTGAACTTTATTCTAAATAGTAAATTATAAATCGAAATAAGTTATTAATAAAAAAAATAAGCACACATGGCTATCTTAACCTTTCAACAGCCCGATGAAGTGATAATGAACGAATCGGATGATTTTCGCGGAGTCTTTGAATTTAGACCTCTGCAACAGGGTTATGGCGTAACTGTGGGTAATGCTCTTCGCAGGGTTTTGATATCTTCACTCGAAGGCTATGCTATTACTTCTGTTAAGATTAATGGCATACACCAGGAGTTTTCCTCAATACCCGGCGTTATGGAAGATGTTACCGACATCGTTCTTAACTTAAAACAGGTTCGTTTCAAAAATAAAATAGATAACAACCAATCGGAAAAAGCAACTATTATTATCAATGGGCAGAATACTTTTACTGCCGGTGATATGAACAAGTATTTTAACTTTTTCCAAGTACTGAACCCCGACCTCCTTATTTGCCGAATGGAACACAATGTAAAATTGGTGATGGAAGTTACGGTAAACAAAGGTCGCGGATACATTTCAGCCGAAGAAAACAAACTGCTGCATGATGGCATTGATGTTATTGCTATTGACTCTATTCATACCCCTATTAAAAATGTAAAAGTTACAGTTGATAATTATCGTGTAGAACAGAAAACAGACTTTGAAAAACTGATTTTGGAAATCATTACCGATGGCTCTATTCACCCGAAAGAGGCATTAAAAGAGGCTGCTAAAATATTGATACAGCATTTCGCGCTCTTTTCCGATGAAAAGATTGCCATTACGATGCATGAATTGAAAAAAGAGGCTGCTGAATCGGGAATCGAAGAACTGAGCGAAGAAGATTTGGCGATGCGTCACTTGTTGAAGTCGCGTCTCAATGAAATGGAACTCACCGTACGCGCCCAGAATTGCCTGAAAGCTGCCGAATTGGAAATATTGGGCGACCTCGTTGCCATTCATAAGGTAGATTTATTGAAATTCCGTAACTTTGGTAAAAAATCGCTGTCCGAACTTGAGGATCTCGTAAAATCCAAAGGCTTGGAATTTGGTATGAATGTTGCAAAATATAAACTAGATAAGGATTAATAAAGAATATGAGACACGCAAAAAGAATCAATCACTTGGGAAGAACTGCCACGCACAGAAAAGCGATGCTGTCCAATATGGCATCATCTCTTATCTTGCATAAAAGGATATCAACTACTTTAGCTAAAGCAAAAGAGTTGAGAAAATATATTGAACCTTTGGTAACGCGCAGTAAAAATGATACTACACACTCCCGCCGTACAGTCTTTTCATACCTGCAAAACAAATTTGCCGTTACGGAACTCTTTAGAGAAATAGCCCAAAAGGTACAGGGGCGTCCGGGTGGTTACACCCGTATTCTCAAAACAGGATTCCGTCAGGGCGATAATGCCGAAATGTGCATTATTGAATTTGTAGATTATAACGAAACCTACACCGGCGAAGAGAAAAAGAAGAGTACAAAAACCAGACGCAGCAGCAGAAAAGGGACAAAAGCCGAAACATCGACAGTTGTTCCCGCTAAAAAAACTGCGGAAACAGTAACAGAACCTGCTGAAACAGAAACTGCCAAAGCAGAACAACCCGCCGAAAGCGAAGTTATTGAACCCGAAGTAGTGGAGGAATAATGTAGATATTATCAATTTTATTATT
>JAISAD010000022.1 GCA_031266895.1 Bacteroidales bacterium | reverse complement strand
TGAGTATTTTTCTGTGGAACCAATCTTTGAATAATACAATCCTGTTTCAAATCCTAAACTTATAACAGGCAATGTATATTGCGCCATTAACCCCAGATGAAACCCCGGTTTATAATTGTTTTTATAATCTACACCATTTCCTATCATATTAGATAATCCATTAAGCGTAGATGCATTAAAACCCGCCTTCACACCCCAATCAAGTTGTGCACTGGCCGTTACCGCCAAAATCATAAATACACAAGCGAAAAAAATCTTTCTTAAACTTTTCATAATATCTCAATTTTATATTTCCTACTCTATTAATTAAAGGCTTTTCGGATACCGCCCTGGTATTTTCAACAGGCAAATGTATACATTTTTTTGTAATATGAATAATCTTTTACGAAATTTTTTCCAGTCGCTGCAATAATGTGGGGTGCGAATAGTGCCAAAAAACATACGCGGGATGCGGATTGAGATTGCTCAGCGCTTTGACGGATATTTTTTTCAGTCCGTTTCCCAATGCTTCTCCCAGGCCGAATTTTGCGGCGAAAGCGTCGGCCTGATATTCATTTTTACGGGAAATCATGTTGAAAAAGAGACCTGTAATTTCCGATATGGGAGCAAACAGCAGCGAAAAGCCAATCAATCCCAAATGAAAAGACGGAATATCGCTCCCCAGCGCATTACTTAACGCAGGATTGTCCAAAAGCAGAGACAAAATAAACAGCGCTATTCCCGTTGAAATAATGGACATCACCAAGCCCTGCAAAGTGTGTTTTTTCCTGTAATGCCCGATTTCGTGGGCCAGTACGGCGACAATTTCTTTTGTCGTCAATTCCGTGATTAAGGTATCGAACAGTACGATGCGCTTTTTCTTTCCAAGTCCGCTGAAGTAGGCATTTGCCTTGGCGCTCCGCCTGGAGCCATCCATCACAAAAATATTATTGAGCTTGAAACCGGCTTGACGGCAAAAATCTTCAATTTCCGTGCGTAATTCTCCTTCTTCCAGTGGTGTTTGCTTATTGAACAGCGGGACAATCCATTCGGAATAAAACATGTTCATAACAACGGAAAAGGCTGTGATAACGCCCCATGCCAGCACCCAGAACCACTCTCCCGCATATTGGTAGATGCAGATGACTGATGCCAGGATGCCTCCCCCGATTACGGCAGACAGCAACAGTCCTTTAAGCAGGTCGCTGATAAAAAGCTTGCGGGTCGATTTATTAAAACCGAACTTTTCCTCTATGACAAAGGTGTCATACCAGGAAAAAGGCAGGCCGATTAGTTGTGATGCAAACGCCAGCATGCCCATGTATAGCAGCGGCAGCCAGATAAAATTATCCGTTACGTTGCGTAAAACTTTATCCAGCCAGCCAAAGCCTCCGAAACCGCAGATTAGCAGTATGGCGACGAAGGAAAGAGCGCCGGAGAATAATCCCAGCCTGCTGTTTTCCCTGGAATATGCCTGTTGACGGGCATATTCTTCTTCGCTGTATATTCCCTTGAGTTTTTCCGGCAAGGCAGGAGTCATCATTTTACGGTTCAGATGATTGAGATACTGTTCCAGAAGAAAATCCAGAACAATGATAGTGATAATAATGTATAGCAGCATATTTTTTTCTTTATAATTCCGGCGGCAAATTTAGCAAATATATATGAATATCTTGTCATGTCCACGCTGGCAGGTTTTTCATCCAAGGCAAACGCAGTATAATTTATGCTTCCCGAAGCTCTCTAATGAGAGCTTTGCCCTTCCCACTCTTCCCCTCTTGCGCTTCAACTCATATTTTTCCCTACATTTGCCCCTATGTTTAATTAACTCATGTTACGCAAGATATATATTTCTGCATTGCAGCCCGACGCCGGAAGGCGTCTATTGTGGATAACCCCGTGCAAGCCGCAGGCACAGCTCGGGGTGGATATGGATCCCATCCCTCCTCTGAACTGCGAAGCAGTTCAACCCGCTATGGGGTTGAGGGGGAGAGACACCCGGACACCCCGGGTTGCACCCGGGGTTATCCACCTTGGACGCCTTGCGGCGTCAACTTGCAGCGCACAAAAAGTCCTGTGTAACATCAGTAATTAATTCAAGTTGCTATTTATAATTTATGCAAATTGTTAAAAGTATATACCCAAATGAAAGCAATGAGTTTGATTAAAAATCCCTCAGCCGTAACGGCATGAATAGATTTAGGCATGAGTTTGGCGATGTCGGAGAAAGCTGTTTCAATGCGCTTTCTCTGAGTAGCGATAAGATATTCCGTCGATGGATGGTGTGGCTTTTTGGAATTAGCCTTTCGTGCAGGGAGCAGGCGAATATCGTTATCGGCAAGCATTTCTTCCATCTCATAGTCGGTGTAAGCAGCGTCGGCCAGAATCTCGCTGCCGGCCGGCAGATTCAGGGGCATTTGCCTGATGCCGTCCAGGTCATGTGTACTGCCGGTGGTAAAGGTATATTCTACCGGAATGCCGTCGGCAGTGACAGTTACATGAACTTTGAATCCGTAAAAATAACACCGTTTGGATGCGCAATAGCCTCTGTATGCTTTCTCTTTCAGTATCCGGTTGCGTGGAATGCGGATATTGTGGCAAACAGCTACCGGAAAACTGTCGATAGCATAGGTATGACTGATGTTCAACGATTTAACTGTTTCTCCGACATGGAAGAAGAGTTCAGCCAGGAGTTCCCCGATTTGGTGCATCCTGCGGTTAAACCGGCTTTTGCTCAACATCGAGGGCATCAAGCCGGTAGAACGGACAAAACTGATGGCGGTTTCTATATTGCCGCCAAAATAACCGGCAGCTATCAAAATAACCGTAGCTATCCCGGCGTCAGTTGTTTTACGATTTATTGGCTCTTTATAGTCCATATTCTTGAGAATATCGTCAAAAAATACGTATATTGCAACGGTTTTTGTAACCATGGTCAATCTGTTTATTTGTGCGTGAGATACACATCTATAACGGATTGACCTTTTATTTAGTATTTAAAATGTTAAAAATATAAATAGCAACTTGAATTAATTA
>JAISAD010000162.1 GCA_031266895.1 Bacteroidales bacterium | reverse complement strand
TCAGCATAACATAATAAACGGGGATAACCTCCATCTACACCCCAAAAAATATACTGATAGCTCTCAAGAAAAAGTCCGGTAGAACCACCAATCCCTTCTATCCAAATTTGAGGAACTGTTCTTATATCCTGAATCCCTCCCCCCTGTGTTGGTATCAGATGCATCAATTGTTGCCTTCTTTTACTTCCATCTGCTAATGTTATAATAGAATCAATATTATTGACGTTTAAAGTATAAGGATACTGATTTTGTCCTGTAACTATTGAAACCTCATTTACCCGAATAGCATAATAATCATGGTATCCGCCCGTCAATGTAATAGTATCTCCAACTTGCATTGAAAAATCATACTGCAATCGTTCTGTTGTGTCCATAAGGTTAAGCGAATACATTCGCTTATTGACAGTATCGTTACGTATAAAAGTGGCTAAATGGGCCTCATTAATATCAAAGTTAAAAGGGTGGTCTTCTACTTGTCCATACACTTTCAAATAGTGCAGATTGTCAATCACCGTATCCCCTACAGTTTTATACTTTCGCCAATTTATCGACCACGTAGCGTTATCGGCAAAGGGCACATATTCATAGTTTTGTGCTGTAGCCTGCGGCGCATTAAAAAGTAGCATAAGTATTAGCAGCAACAGGCAGTTGGTAGCTGCCATTGGCTTTTTCATAATGTAGCCTCCTTTCCGGTTAAGCGTTACTGTTCCGTGAGTTTGTGCGAAAATAGTGCTTTCGCTTTCCGAGTGTTTAATGAACCGATTCATAACAGTTGAATTTTAAATTAAAAAATAAAGTTACGTTCTTTCAACAAAGAACGCTGCAAAGGTACTAACTTTTTTTATAAAAACAAGCACTGTAAGTTATTTATTTGCAGTAAATATATAAATGGTTTTATTTCAATGTATTAAAATCAGAATCAAATCCTATATTGTCTAATATTAATTTATTATTTACATTTACAATACTTTTTTTGCAACGAAAATACTAAAATCAGAATGAGTTTACGTAAATCCGGGCATAATGAGAAAAGCAACAGGTTTGGGGATAATTCTTTCAACCACGGTCATCAAGACCTGCGACTAAAGCGGCAAATCAGGAGGCCGCTATCGTCCCTCGTACATTTTTCGATAGTATTCCTGATAGGCACCGGAGGTAACGCTTTCCAGCCACTGTTCGTTGCGAAGATACCACTCTACCGTTTTTTCAAAGCCTTCGGTAAATTTTACGGTCGGCTCCCATCCCAGGTCGCTTTTCAGCTTGGAGGCATTTATGGCATAGCGCAAATCGTGTCCGGCGCGGTCGGCAACGCAGGTAATCAGCGACAGGGAAGTGCCGGGCGAGCGGCCCAGCTTTTCATCAACAATGGCTATCAGCCGCTTAATCAGGTTAATATTTGCCCACTCATTATTGCCTCCAATGTTGTAGGTTTCTCCGTTTTTCGCCTTATGGAAAATCGCATCAATGGCAGCAACATGATCTTCTACATAGAGCCAGTCGCGCACATTCAGCCCGCTGCCATAGACCGGCAGTGGCTTATTATGCTTTATATTATTGATAAATAGCGGAATGAGTTTTTCCGGAAATTGATTCGGACCATAATTATTGGAGCAGTTGGAGATCACAACCGGCAATTTATGGGTATCGTGAAAGGCGCGTACAAAATGGTCGGAGGCCGCTTTGGATGCTGCATACGGGCTATGCGGGTCGTAAGCCGTAGCTTCTGTAAATGGCTGATCTTCAAATGAGAGCGATCCATATACTTCATCAGTAGATACATGATAGAAGCGGTGCGTTTCGGGCTGATGCTGCCAAATTGCACGGGCTGCATTCAGCAGATTGACGGTGCCCGCTACATTCGTCAGAATAAAGTCCACAGGATTGGCTATGGAGCGATCTACATGCGACTCGGCTGCCAGATGAATTACGGCATCAAACTGCTCTGAACGAAACAGCTGCAACATGCGGTCTCCATCGGTAATATCTTCCTTGACAAAGCGATAGTTGGAATGATGTTCCACGTCGGCAACATTCTCCAAATTGCCGGCATAGGTCAATTTGTCCAAATTAAATATCTCATATTGAGGATATTTTGTTACAAAGTGGCGAACCACATGCGATCCAATAAATCCGGCGCCGCCGGTAATCAGGATTTTTTTCATAGCGTTATGTTTTTTCTGCAAATATCCGTAAAAATTTTAAATTGCGCATGGCTATAGCTGCCGGTTTTATCTTCATCGCCTTACCCTTAATTTTAAGCCCGCCAGCAGGGTATCGGGCTTAAAGTCGAACACGGAGCGCATTTCGCCGGCCATGCAGAGTCCGCAGCGGTCGCATATTCCGGCGCTTTTGCCCGAACATTCGGGCAGGCGCGTACCGTCGGGCAAAATGAAGTTGCACACCCAGCACACTCTGTTGAATTTATTGGTTTTCATTAGCTTAAGTCCTGAAACAGTATTTAAAACAGGATAGCCCTGCCGTTTCAGGCTGATAATTTCATCAATAACCTTGCAGCGCAAATCCCAATCCAAAAAGAGCGTTTCCGTATTTTTCCAGGGAGTATGAAAGTTGAAGGAAATCAAATCAATGGCAGGATTTTGACGGACATATTCAACGGTTTCAAATACGTCGGCATAGTTCAATGCATTTATAACCATGTTGGCACACAATCCCTTGCGGCCACTTTTGCGTACATTCTCATCCAGCTTTTCAAATGTGCCCGCACCCCGAATGGCGTTATGAAAATCTCCCAGTCCATCCAAACTGATCCACATGGAGTCGGCTTGACAGTTGCCAAACGGTAATTGGGCATTGGAGGTTACCGTAACGCTGAAAAAGCCGATTTGCTTTGCCAGAGCAACAAGCGCGTTAATATCCCTGTCTCCATCATGCCAGATTACAGGCTCGCCACCTTCAAAATCAACAAAACGAGAGCCTTGCCGGTACGAATATTGTAACTCTTCCCCGATTTGCTCATAAGTCTTTACGTGAATATGTTCTTTTTCATAAATATTGCAGTGCCGACAAGCCAGATTGCATTCGTTTGAGATGAAAAGTACCGTTTGTAAAGGCTGTTTTTTTCCAAAAAAACGGACTTTTATAAACCAGCGAATCAAATAGAAGTATTTTCTCATGCTAATTGTCAATATTTAATTATCAGCGATATAATGATAAGAATGAAACAAAACCATACTGCCAGATTGCGGGACAGAAACCAGCGACCCATAAACCAGCCAATGCCGGCTGCTTCTATCTGTTGCCAGTGTTCCATAGGCTGCATCCACCAACGCGGACGAAACTCTTTTTCCGGATGTTTTACAAACACAGCCAGCTGGTAAAAGAGGGTTGCGGAAACAGGCAGCGTGATGATTGTCAACAAATACCACCATGATAAAAATCCCGTGAAAGCCCCTGCCACGATGACAAGGCAGGCCATTAGCATAAAAAGCGCTGAAACGGCAAGCATGGCGGTGCGATTGTGGAGCAGGACAGCAAAAGTCATCTTACGGGCACATTTGTCGTGTTCATAATCCATAATGGCATGGGTATAAACAATGTTGGCTACCAGTAGTCCTACCGACACAGAGATAAACCATATTTCGGCAGAGAGGAGTCCTGATGCGGCATAATGAACGCCACTCATCAGCAGCGGGCCAAAAACCATGGCAATAGTCAGCTCGCCCAGCCCGATATAGCTCAATTTGAGAGGCGGTGCAGAGTAGCTTAATCCTGTCAGCATGGTAATCAGTACGATATACAGAATGACATTGCCGCGTTTCAGAAAGATAAAAAAGCCCAGCAGGAGCGCAATTACGCCAAAAAGAACGGCAACACTCAAAAGCTGTTTCAGGGTGGCTTTGCCTGATGTGAGGTAGTGGCATTTTCCCAGACGGACGCGAATACTGCCGGCACTTAATTTTTCACGAATGGCTGTGCCCTTGCTGCGATAGTCAAAATAGTCATCGAAGAGATTGAGGGAAAGGTGCGCCATGGCTGTGCCCAGCAGCGCCATCAAAGCGTAACCCCACGAAAATCCAGCCGCCGGCAACGCATATGCAATTGCCACAATTGCAGGCAGCATACTCTGTGGCAAAGCGTTATATCGTGCATTGGTTATCCAGAACTTAATCATGCTTGAAGGGGTTATGTTCACAGTTCATTGTTATCATATTCATGCCACTCGGCGCAGGAAGTATCCGTTTCGCTCATACGCAGGCTGCAGAGCGCCACATGAACGGGAAGCTTTTCTGCAATCCGACGGGCAAAGTCAACCAGCATGTTTTCGGTGGTAGGCTGATAGTCAAGCAGCAATATCTTATCAAAATGGGACTGCAGTGTCTCAATCAAAGCAGGGTCGCTATCGGCATTCAGAAGCAAAGCATGGTCTATTTTAGAGATAACAGTTTCCTGTACAATCTGTTTTAACTCTCCAAAATCCATCACCATTCCATTTTTAGGCGAATTTTTATCGTCCAAAACAGCGCCTTTTACCGTAACCTCCAAATGGTAAGAGTGGCCATGTATATTCCGGCAAAGGCCATCATAACGTGCCAGCGCGTGTGCCATTTCAAAGCAAAATCGTTTTGTTATTCTAATGTAAGTCATGATGTTGCATTATACAGATTTAGAATGCAAAAGTACGAGATTTTTTTTGATTCCCGCTCCCTGCCTGCAAGGCCGTTGCCGGTTATGCTGGAGAGTCAGCTTCGGGGTCTTCTTTCCGCATTAATGGACACTCTGCCGAACAGCCTGCACATCCTCCCTTAGCCGCTTTATCCTTTTTGGCAACTGCAAACAGGCGGTAGAGCTTGTATATGGTATAGCCCACCGCAGCAGCCAAAATGAGAATAAGCAACAAGGTTTCCATCAATATTATAAACTGTAAATTATCATTAATCACTAAAAAAGGCTGCCCAGCTGATAAATAACAAAGCAAACTGCCCAGGCCAGTCCGGTAGAATAAAAGACAGAGAAGAGGGCATATTTCCAGCGGCCGGTCTCTTTTTTAATAGCGGCTATGGTGGCTAAGCAGGGGAAGTATATCAGCACAAAGAGCATATAGACAAAAGCGTTTAACGAATCAATGGGCAGCCCTTTTTTCTCTGCTTTCTCCATTGTTGCTTTATCATCACTGCCATAGTAGATAATTGTCAGAGTAGAAGCCACCACCTCCTTGGCTCCAACGCCGGCCATAATGCCAATGCTCATTTTCCAGTCAAACCCCAAAGGCTTGAAGAGCGGCTCTACGGCGTGCCCGATTTTGCCCAGATAGGAGTTTTCCTGCTGCTGCTGTACGGTTTCGTAATGCGCATGGTTAGGAAAATAACTCAAGTACCAAACTATAACAGCAGCTACCAGAATGATGCCGCCCATCTTTTTGAGGTATTGCTTGCCCTTTTCCCAGGCATGACGGCCAATGCTTTTTGCAGTCGGCATACGATAGGGAGGCAACTCCATAACAAACGGAATATCCTCTCCCTTAAAAATCCACTTGCTTAATATTTTGGCCGTTATGGCTGCCAGTGCAATGCCAATAAGATAGATACCCACAAAGGTGCAGGAACTTAGCAGCAGGCCGCTCAACGAATCGTCACCCCGGAAGAGTGTACTAATCAGTATCACATAGACCGACAGGCGAGCGCTGCAGCTCATAAAGGGATTGATCAGTATGGTAATGAGGCGCGATTTATGACTTTCGATAGTGCGCGTGGCCACGATGGCCGGTACGTTGCATCCGAAACCCATTACCAGGGGGATAAACGACTTGCCGTGCAGTCCTATTTTGTGCATAATTCTATCCATAATAAATACCGCCCGCGCCATGTAGCCCGTATCTTCCAGAAACGAGAGACCGAGATACAGTATCAGGATGTTGGGCAGAAAGACGATTACCGCCCCTACCCCCTTAAAAACGCCAATCACAAGCAAGTCTTTCAGTGGGCTGTTGGTCATGGCGGCGCTCTTAGTCATAACCTCATTCAGCCGATCGCCCAGCATCTCAACTGATTTTTCAAGCAGGTCGGCAAAAATGTTTCCAAACAAAAAGGTGGATAAAAATATGAAAAAGAGTACCAGAATAAAAACAGGATAACCCCAGTGCTTATGGAGCACAAAGGCGTCTATCTTTTTCGTGTAATCCTTAGGCTTGACAGAACTTTCCTTGAAAGTTTCCCGCAGCGCGCCGGCAATAAAGGCATATTTGGCGTTAATAATGGCCGATTCGCTCTCTTCGCGCAATTCCTTATGCACCATATCAGCTTCCCTGTCGCGTGTTTGAAGAATCCGTGTCCCGTTAGAGAGCCGGGCAATGCGTTCTTCTACCTCTTTATCCTTTTCCAGCAGCTTTATGGACAAAAAGCGGGTAGAAAACTGCGCCCTAATAGCATCAATGGCATCATCACGAGCTATTTCCGTTTTTATCTTCTCAATAGCAGCCTCCAGTACAGCCCTGTGGTTAATATGAATATGACGAAATACTTTTTTAGGCGAAAAGCCCTCTTTCTGTATCCTGTGGGCGTAGTCTTCGGGCTGTGGCGCATGCTTTTCATAGACCTCTTTTTCGTGCCACAACTGTATGTATTGCATAATTTCGGGGTCAATATTGCCATCTTCATCCATATAGTCAGCCCCTTCATAAAGATTAATGATAACATGGAAAAGATTGTCTATGCCCCAGCTTTTTTTGGAAACAGTAGGAATCATCGGTACGCCCAACAACTGGCTCAGCAAAATGTGGTCGAGCTTGTTGCCGCTCGCTTCCAGCTCGTCGTACATATTGAGCGCAATCACCATGCGCACATTCATGTCAATAAGCTGGGTAGTAAGATAGAGGTTGCGTTCAAGATTGGAGGCATCTACCACATTGATAATAATGTCCGGCATCTCCTGTACAATATGGCGACGCACGTAAAGCTCCTCCGGGGTATAAGCCGAAAGGGAATAAGTGCCGGGCAGATCTACGAGCTTAAATTCATAGCCTTGAAACTTAAAATGTCCCTCTTTGGCATTCACGGTAACGCCGCTATAGTTGCCCACGTGCTCATGTGCTCCCGACGCCACATTAAAAAGCGAAGTTTTGCCGGAATTGGGATTTCCCACCAGCGCCACATTGATAGTGCGCCGTTTCTGCATAGCTATCTCCGTCAGTTCATCTTCCGTAATATGGGTCAATTTTTCCATTTCAGGGGCTTTTTCTGTCATTTGCGCCAGCTGTTCCTGCCGGATGTGGTGAGCTTCATCTTCCGTAACCACTTCAACGAGGTCGGCCTCCTTTCTCCGCAGCGATACTTCATAGCCCATTACCCTGTATTTTATCGGATCTTTCAACGGCGCATTCAGTACTACTTCGATAATTTTACCTCTGATAAAGCCCATCTCCACAATGCGTTTTCTGAAGCCCCCATGCCCCAACACCTTTACAATAACGCCCTTTTCGCCTGTTTTTAGTTCCGATAATAACATATTGCCATTTTGTTAGCAAAAGTACGGCCATTAACAGTAGCGCCTTATCATTATTAATAGGGATTTTTTTACAATAAAGCCGGCGAGATAAGACTAAAAAAATTTATGTACATTTGCACCCTGAATTTAAGCCATTATTAAAATGGCATTCATTAGGTTATTAATATTAAAACAACAAAACTATTATGCAAAAGAAAGGAAACAAGTACGGCACGCATCGTGTCATTGAACCCGAGGGAGTGCTTCCGCAACCCGCCAACAAAATTGACAATAACATGGATGAAATCTACGATAACGAGATTTTAATTGATGTGCAAACACTCAATATCGACTCTGCTTCATTTACCGATATTGAAGCACGAGCCGGTGGCGATAAAGCTAAAATCGCAGAAATTATGCTTGATATTGTGGCTAAACAGGGCAAGCACCGCAACCCGTGGACAGGTTCGGGCGGCATGTTACTGGGTACCGTAGAAAAAATCGGAGACGCCCTTGCCGGCAAAATCGATCTGAAAGTGGGCGATAAAATTGCTACGCTGGTATCTCTTTCGCTGACGCCTCTGCGCATTGATAAAATTAAGGAAATCCGTTCCGATATTGATCAGGTGGATATTGACGGCAAGGCTATTCTTTTTGAAAGCGGCATTTATGCCAAAATTCCCGCCGACATGCCCGAAACTTTGGCACTCTCTGCCCTTGATGTAGCCGGTGCTCCTGCGCAAACGGCCAAATTGTGCAAGCCGGGAGATACGGTGCTGATTATCGGCGCCGGTGGCAAATCGGGAATGCTCTGCTGCTACGAAGCTAAAAAGCGGGTAGGAATCACCGGCAAGGTTATCGGCATGTGCCACAGCGAAAAATCAACAGAACGCCTCAGAAAGCTGGGCTTTTGCGATCACGTGTTTGCCGGCAACGCCACCAATCCCGTAGCCATGATGGAAGTTATTGAGAAATTAACAGACGGCAAAATGGCCGATGTTACCATCAACAATGTCAATATTCCCGATACCGAAATGACCAGCGTGCTCTGTACTAAAGACGATGGCGTGGTTTATTTCTTCTCCATGGCTACCAGCTTTACCAAAGCTGCTTTGGGAGCAGAAGGCGTGGGCAGCGATGTTACCATGATTGTGGGCAACGGCTACACGAAAGGTCATGCGGAAATTACGCTGCAGCTGCTTCGCGAAAGCAAGGAACTGCGCGATATTTTTACAGAACTGTATGCCTAGCCGGATGTTACCGGGTATCTATCAGTAATTTTCCCGGGAATACTTTTCCTTTTGTATCAATTTGATACATATACATGCCTGGAACGAGATGCCGAATGTCAATACGGCTCTCGTTTTTAATATTTCGCTTCATTAAGAGTTTGCCCTGAGCATCGTATAATGCAAATTCCCCCTGCTGTGCATCTTCAGGCAAAACAAGGTCGATGTGCGTTTGTGCCGGATTGGGATAAATCTTAATGGAAGTGTTGCTGTTCAGCAATGTAATGCCTACAGAAGAGGTGATTTCGAGCATGCTTGCTTCGGAAGTGTCGCAGTCGTTAATAGCTGCTACGCTTAATATTCCGCTTCCTGAGGAGGTGATATGGAGCGTGGCATAAATATCACAGTCGGAAACAAGCTCCCATGCAGGATTGCTAACAGTCCAAGTATAGCAGGAAGCATTAGCCACCGGTGAAATACTGTAACTGTAACTATTGCTTTGGGTGATAGCTGTTTCTCCTGCTATGGCTTCGGGCATATCGGGAGCAGGAGCAATTGTCAGGCTAAGCGTTACCACGCTGTCACAGCCGCTGGCAGCAGTGAAAGTTTGCTGATAGTCGCCACTTTGCATATAGGTTTGGCCGTTCCATGCATAAGACAGGCAGGAAGAGGCGGAGAAACTGTTAGCAACGGGCTGATTAACGATTAAGTGCAGAGTTACTACGCTGTCGCAGCCGCTGACAGCGGTGAAAGTTTGCTGATAGTCGCCGCTCTGCGTATAGGTTTGGCCGTTCCATGCATAAGACAGGCAGGAAGAGGCGGAGAAACTGTTAGTAACGGACTGGCTAATAATTAAGTGCAAGGTGACTACGCTGTCGCAGCCGCTGGCGGCTGTGAAAGTTTGCTGATAGTCGCCGCTTTGCATATAGGTTTGGCCGTTCCATGCATAAGACAGGCAGGAAGAGGCGGAGAAACTGTTAGTAACGGACTGATTAACGATTAGGTGCAGGGTTACTACGCTGTCACAACCGCTGGTGGATGGCAAAGTGTGGGCATAGTCTCCTGCTGTTGTTAGCATTTGTCCGAAAAAGCTATACGCTTCACCCTGACAGATTGCTTCGTTAATCCTTATCGTATCCAGATAGATTTCTACTGCGCCGCTTTCCGTGCTTCGCAAAATATTTTCAGACTGCGCATTGCTAACCAGGGCATTACCGAGTGAAAAGCTGTAATTTCCGCAGCGGGCAGTAAACGGGATCCTGACCACTGTGCCCGAATTTCCCAGAAAATTTTGCTGCGTTACGCTGAATACCACTATTCGAACCGTATCTTCAGAAATGGAGCTTGCCGAAATGCCGTGATTTTGCTTGCGGCCGGTTAAAGCTATATTTTCCAAATTGGGTGTAACGTCCACAGGAAAATTTAAATCAAACTGAAAGGCGACAAAGTCTTCGTAATTTTCAATCTCTATTTCAATGGCGGCCTCGCTTGCGCTGACAGTATCGGAAACTATTTTCAACCGGTTAGGCATGTAAGCATTTCCCGACAATGTGATTTCAAACGGGTTTTCGTCAGGGTCGTTTCCGAAAATTTTGAGCACGCCGCTAGCTACGCCTTTTGCCGCCTGCTGAAACCGCACAGGCAAATCAAAATAGCCGCCTGCCGGAATGGTTAGCGGCAAGGTTTGCGGACTCGAAAAGCAAGAATTTGAAAATTGCAGCTGATTTAGAATCAGCGGCTCCTGTCCGTAATTATGAATGCGGTGCATCATCTCCTTTGTTTCCAGAATGGAAACTTCACCGAAATTCAAGCTTATGGCAGCGGCGATGTCGGGCGAGGTAATATGCAGCGTGCCGTTGTATTTGTCAGACAAAATATTTTCACTCTGACTGTTCACCATAATTACATTTGAAATCGCCAGCGGATAGTTGCCGGCAATGCCGTTAAGTGCAAAATTTAAGCTCAGCACTTTTCCGCTGCTGCCTGTAAAATTATGGTTAGCAAACGAAAAAGCCACCACACGCAAGGTGTCGTTAAACTGATTTACCGATACCGAATGTCCGTCAGCACGAAAAAGCATTGCCGAACCGGCTGCATAAGTCAGCGCAGCGGGCAGTTTCAAGTCAAATTGAAAGCCTGTAAAAGCTTCCATGTTATTAATAGAAAACTCCAGAGTCTGCACGCTCTCCGACGCGCCGCTCGCGTTGCCTGTGTGCAATTCGTTCACAGCGTAGGCAATGGCCTGAAATCCGACCGTTACAGTCGGTTCGTCGTAATCGCTGCTCCCGATAATCAGCTGCGCATTTTTTGCTCCCTTAGTCAGGGGCGCAAAAGTTATGGGAACGGTTTTACCTGTGTTTGCCGCAATGCTGAACGGCAAAGTCTCATTAGTGGAAAACTCCGCACTGCTGAAATTGAAGCTGTTGACGGTTAACGACGCATTGCCGGTATTCTGAATTACAAAAGTGCGGGTGGGCGAACTTTGCAAGGCTGTGCGGCCATAATTGAGCGATGTGCCCGACAGTGCAATTTCAGGCGACACAACTGTAACATTGCCTGCCTGCACACCTGTGAGCACATTTTCTCCGCTGCTGTTTCCAATTGTGGCATTTTGAATCTGCAAGGCAAAATTGCCCGCAGAGGCTGCCGATTTCAAGTGGAAAGTCGCCACCGCGCCCGAATTGCCGTTAAATGCGCTGTTGTCTGCAGCATAGGCTATCAGGCGCAAAAGGCCTGCCTGCACCATAGCGGCAGAAAACTGGTGTCCGCCGGCGCGGCTTGTATTAAGCACAGCCGAACCAACCACGTAGGAAAAGCCCGCAGGAATTGGAATGTCTGCCTGAAACGCTGTAAAGTACGCCGTGTTGGAGATTTCAAGCGCAATTTCAAGTTCTGTATCGGGCGGAGTTTGATACGAGCCGATTTGCATGGTGTTTTGAGCAACCACAAAACCGGACAGCAGCAGTATAAATGAAGCTATTATGTATCTTTTCATTCGGTTTTTATTCTCCTGCAAAAATTACTTTTTCGGTTTTCACTGCCTCATTATTTACCTTCAGCGTGCAGAAATAGAGGCCTTTGGGCAAGCCGGCAGCATTCCAGATGTATTCGTAAACGCCGTTGGCAGGGGCTAACGCACGGACTTTGTGCAGCTGTCTTCCCGCAAGGTCGGTAAATTCCAGATCAAGCTTTGCGCTGGTGTTGAAAAGGGTGGTTACCTGCACGTGCAGCGCCGAGCGGAACGGATTGGGATAAACTTTCAGGGCGCAGTTGTGTGCTATCGTTACCGTTTCAATCGTGGGAATACCGGTGGGGGCGTTTACTATAGGAATATTGTCGCCCTGCGGGTTGCAGGCGATAATTTCCGCCAGTTCCGAGCCCTCGCCAAGCTGCAGCAGGGCGTTTCGGCCTGCGGGGATTTCGTTGCCGGTCATGCTGAAGGCAAGCAACAGGTAGGTGGTGTCGTCGAGCCACTGGCTTACATTTTCAAAGCCGCTTAATGCCGCCAGTGGGCGAATGGCTGCCGCATTTTTGTCGGCATGGATTTTAAACTGCACGCCGCCCAGGGTTGCCGGACTTTCTATAAACAGGGTGTCGCTTTCGATGCTGTAAGTGGCGGTGGAGGCAATGCCTACGCCTTGCGGAGCTGGCTGCGGATTCAAAATCAGATTGACAATAGCTACAATATCAAGTACATTGACTACCCCATCGGAATTAACATCTGCCGCCTCGAAGATAAAGGGTTGAGGGTTGCCGCCTGTGATATGCGATACGGTAGAGACAATGTCGGCCACATCAATGCTCAAGCTGCCATTGGCATCTCCCTTGGCGGCGGTGAGCGGAGAGGCAGAGACAGTTTTGGAGTAGTCGTTCATGGCAAGGTCGGTACGCATTACTTTGTACATATAGCCGTAGGTTTTGCCCGGCATTACGTCAAAGTCGGTGTAGAGCGTGTCGCTAAGCAGCGAAGTGTTTATCATCAGCGTATCGCTGGTGGTGCTGTCGGTTACCCAAACATAGCGGTACATGTTATAGCCGAGCAGGTCGTCAAAGTAGCCTTCGGGCTTTTCCCATTCCAGGTTGATTTTGCCCATGGCAGGGGTGGCCATAAAGCCGTTGCTCATGCTGCCGGCTGCCTGCACTATAGCGTTAAAGCGCTGATTTTCGTAAGGTATTTCAAAATGCTCATTATCCTGGGCATTGGCTACATAAATCCGGTTTAAACCGTCTGTGGTGCTGGCTGCCTTTACGGTAAAATTGGCGACATAGATATAGGTGCTGTCGTCTTCTACTATCCAGTGGCCGTTTTCAGCTATGGCATTTTGCGTATAGGGCGGGCGAACGCCCATAGCCACCATGGGCGCAACGAGCGTATCCATGGCACGGTTAAAATAGACCTTAAACTCGTGCGTGCCTACGCCCAGCGGAGGCAGCATATCAAATTCGTCCTGCGCATCGTAGCCATTTACTACTACTTTCCAGACAATGCCGTGGGCTTGGGCATAGGGGCGGATAAGCATATTGGATAAATCATAAACGCCGAAAATGCCACTATTTGGAGTATAAAAATCAAATATGCCTTTTCGGGCGATAGTTTCTACGGAAGAACCGTGATATGAAGGTCGCGATTGATAATAAATAGCAGGAGTTGCATCGACTAAATGTATACTATAAAGGGAATTAGAAAAAATATTGTTTTCTCTAAAATATTTAATATCATATGATACTCCATACTCACCCCGATAGGCATCATTATTAACTATGTTACAATGTTCAAAATTCGTGCTATTAATCACCCAACATCTATTATTACTAATATTGCTATTAAAAATATTCATAGTACTAAAATTCATAGTATTATTTCTAAAAATAATATCTGACATATTGTAAGTCATTTGATTGTTTGTTTGATTGTTGACATATTCAATCACACAATATTTGAGACTATCTGTATAACTATAATTACTAAACCATATATTACCCCAACCATTTCCTAAATCTGTTTTTGTAAAATAAATTAAACTGTCGGGAGTTCCAACTGCCTTTATTTGTCCTGCACTTGACATTCTAACATTATCTTTAAATTTCAGCACTGTTCCTGGTTTTATAACCAATGTAACTCCTTCGGGAATAGCGAAATTATCGGTAACAATATAATGCTTGTCGGCAGTCAGCGTATCGTTGTGCATCAGCATCCCGCTTAATTCCACGCCGTTTTCTACATAAACCTGAAATTCCTGGCTTACTTCGCCTAAATGATTGCCGCGCCAAGCAGTAAGTACAAATTTTATAACTCTGCCGTCCACTACATCCGGGCTAATTTGCAGGTTAATGGGATTGGCGGCTTTCATTTTGGAATAGGCAGAAAGTATATAACCAAATTTAGTATCGCCGTTTAAAATAGTGGCCGTATTAGCATCTTCAAATTCGGCAAATTCGAGCTTGTAATAAATGGTATCGTTTTCCCCGCCTGTTACTCCGCCCGTATTTTTTAAAGTGGGGTAAATTTGCAGCAGTTCGCCCGCATCTGCTCGCATATCGCCGTCTCCATTAAGGGTGTCGTTGGTTTCTATGGCAATAATATGGAGTTGCGGCTGCAGTACAAAGCTACAGGCGGCGTTAAAATCTACAATACCATTGCTGTTTGACGATTGTATCAAATTAGCCCACAACTCTTCCTGTGAAACAAAGTTTTTCCTGTCGAGCAAAGCCGAAATACCGCCTGCTACCAATGGGCAAGCCATAGAAGTGCCGTTATAACTGCGGTATTGTCCATTGGGTACAGTAGAAATAATTCCTGTACCGGGCGCCATTAATTCATAATTGTATTGCTGTTCTTCGGAAGTCTGCGAAAAGGTTGCCCCATCGCAGTCAAAATTGGAAAAAACTGACATGGCGTCATTTTGCTGCGATGCCTGTACTCCCAGCACAAAAGTATAAGCCGCAGGAAACATAGGTCGATATGTTGGCAGGCCGCATAAAGGGTATATTCCCAAAGCATCATTCCCTGCCGCAGCCACCAGTACGCAATTCTGGTAAGCCTGAGCCAAAGCCTGCTCGAGGGCAATAGAGTGGGCGTAGGTGCCGAAAGACATCGAAATAATATCGGCGCCGTTATTTTTGGCATAGTTAATGCCCTGAATTATGGTGGCCACATCGCCCTGTCCGTTGCTTTGCAGCACGGCAAGGGGCATAATCAGCGCATTGGGATTTGCTCCCGCAATGCCGATACTGTTGTCGGCTACCGCGGCGGCAATACCGGCGCAGTGGGTGCCGTGGCTGTTAAAGTCGTTTACGGTGGCGGTTTTGTTTACAAAATCCCAGCCGTGCAGGTCGTTTTTAAAGCCGTTGCCGTCGTTATCGTAGTTGACTGCTCCGCCCTGCTCACCGGGGTTTGTCCAGATATTGGCCGCAAGGTCGGGATGTTCGGGGTCAACGCCGGTATCGAGAATGGCAATCACTTTCCTTGGGGCATTCGGCAGCACAGGCTTGGTGTAAAGCGCGTCAAGTGCCACCGCAGGGATGCCCCATTGCTGGGGGTAGAGGGGATCGTTTGCTTCGACAGTTGTGGTGGAGTTTGCTTCGACGGCACCCCTACCGAGGCAATCCCTTCCTAATGCCGACACTATGTAGTTCGGCTCGGCAAATTCCACTTCCGGCAAGGCCTTTAGCTCCTCAATCAGCTCAAAACTGCTTTTGGCGCTGGTGGCGGCTACTTGTAACCGATAGAGCTGGTTAAGAGAGGTTTCCACCACATCGTTTCCGCTGTAGGCTTTCGTGCTTTTGAGCATACGGCCGGGGTTGTCGTTGGGGAGCAACTGCTCGGCCACTTCAATATCGTAGTGCGACAGTACCGCATCCACAGCGCTGAGGCCGGCCTGCATTCTTTTGGGGGCAATCTGCTGCATTTGCGCCGCTGTGCCGGCTTTAAACTTTACCAGCACTTCGTTGGCCACGCTGCCGGCGTGGCTTATTTGCGGGTCTAACTGCACCACCTCATGCTGGTTGTTGCGATCCTGGGCGTTTAGCCCTCCGCTTATGCTCAATCCTATTAAGGAGAGCCAAAAAATACAATAACTATTCTTCATTTTGCTTTTAATTTTCAGATTTCCTTTTCCGCTCTCCGCGCTCCTGGGCCAGTATGCTTTTAAAGCGGTCGGTAACGGCGTTCAGCTCCCTAACCAGCTCGCTAATGTCGGCAGTAGCGGCAAGAGAGATATTTTCCAGCTGACCTATTATGGCGTGATAGTATTTGTCGGTATCGCGGCGCGCAGCCGTCATGCGATAGGGTGTTTTCTGGGCGGTTTCCCTGTATCTGTCCATCATCAGCTGCGCAAAGCGGTCGTTTTCTTCCCGGAGCTTTTCCTGCCAGGGGGTCAAGCCCAGCAGGGTAATCGCAGTGGCAAAACTTTTCTCCTGCAGCTCGCGTAGCAGGTCGTTGATGGCCGCCGTCTCATCATCGAAAGTCTTTTGGGCAATATTTCCATAGTGCCTGAAGAGGTTGTGGAGGCGCTCAGCCGCTTCGCTCCAGGCGGGATCAAAATGGCGGATTGCGCCCTTCACCGTGTCCGAAAAGCCGCGAAAGACAGCGTCTCGCACCCTGTCCTGCTCGAAAATCTGTGCCGTGATTTCGCTCTTGCGCATAAAGTCGAGCGCCGCAATCTCCCTGTCAAACGCCGTCTTAAACAGCGCATGCAAAGGCGCAATGCCCAAAGTCTGAGGGTTGTACTTTACAAAGAGCGCGTTTGCGCTTTCGTTAAACTGAACGTGGGTTTCGTTTTTTAAATGCTGCAAATTAATGCGGGTAATAACTTCTTGCATGATATTATTTTTAATTATAGATATAAAAATTTTGTTTGTAAGGTGATAAACGAGTCGGAAAAGGCTAAAAGCCTCCTTCGTAAGGCTATGAATGAGCCAGCGAGGGCTAAAAGCTTCGTTCGTAAGATAATGAATGAGTCGGCAAGGGTTAAAAGCTTTGTTCGTAAGGTGATGAATGAGTCGGCGAGGGCTAAAAGCTTTGTTCGTAAGATGATGAACGGGCAAATTTGCCCTAAAAGGTTCGTCAAGTCATATTCCGAGTGGCGTTCTGCCTGTTCGAGATGCGCTGTGCAGTCTGTATTTAGCATGGGGTTTTATTTTTACTTTGATTAAAAAATTTCGGCTGCAAAAATACAAAAAAAATTATTTATCATTTTCTCTGATGTCATTTTTCTTATTTTCCCGCGTCTAACTGAAAAAACTCTAATCGAAAAAAAACATTGGCATGAACCAACACGACAGATTATTAACAGAAGATTTCATAGAGATGCTATCGCAAAACGAAGCGGTAGTGTATAAAATCTGCAGCTTTTACGCTACGCAAACCATTTCGAGAGACGATCTCTATCAGGAAACCGTACTTGCCCTGTGGAAAGGCTATCCCAAATTCCGCAGCGAAAGCAGCATTACCACCTGGATTTGGCGCATTGCCCTCAATTGCTGCATTTCAGTGATACGCACCGAGAAAAAGCATCAGCAAAACATATCGCTGACAGAAGTATCCATCCCGTTACTTGAAAGCGAATCCATGCAGCAGGAGATTAAAGAGCTGTACCGATGCATTGCGCAATTGAAAACATTTGACCGTACCCTGATTCTACTATGGCTGGAAGAAAAGCCGTATCAGGAAATTGCAGAGATTACAGGGTTATCGGTTGCCAATGTGGGCACCAGGCTGAAACGCATTAAAACAACCTTAAAAATATTGTCAAATCAATAATAAATCAATAAAAATTAATAGAATCATGGACTTAGAAGAATTAAAACAATCATGGAAAACGGCAAGCGAAAATTTACCGCAACATGCCTTTAACAAAACCTACATCAAGAAGCTTATCACTTCAAAATCAAGCTCATCCATCCGAAAACTGGTCAATTGGGATTTTTTCAGTCTGATTATCGTCATATTGCTGATTCCCGCTATGGTATGGCTTAACGGCGCCATTGAAAATCAATTCCCCCATCTTGGCCTGCCTGCTCTGATTACAGGCAGAATATTTTATGTTTTTATGTATGTGCTATTATCCCTTATCACTGTATGGTATATCGTAAAATTGCGGTTTCTGATGCGTCTGGACACCTCAAAAAACCTTATGTACAATCAAATATGCATTGCTAAATACAGTCTGATGAATAAAATTGAAAAGATCGCAACGATTATTATAACCGTTATTCTAACAGCACTGGGTGTAAGTATATACGCGATACTGAAAGCGCCTCTGCTCCTGTGGATATTTTTTACTTGTATCATTTTTACCGGCATTCTAGTCAGTATTTATATGTATAAAATGGTATATAGCAAACATATAGCTTCCATTCAGGAAAACTTGCAGGAGTTGAAGGAGCTGGAAAATGATGAAGCGTAAGCAGGCAGTAATCTCAGTTTGATATTTTGCCGTATCTTTGCGCCAAATTTTTTAAAAATAACTTATATGAAAAAACAGCTGTTCACCTGCTTAATGACCGCCTGCATCGGTACGGTTTTTGCCCAGCAAGGCGGCATTGATGCTGCAATGCTGACTCAAATTCAAAAAGCTTACACTCTATCGCCGGAAATGAAAGTGATAAAAAATGCACTGCACTCTCTCGGCATCAACAAACTGGCTGTCAACAGCGACAATGCTGCCGCTTTCGACAGCTATTTTTCCAATCAGGTAAATACAAAGTCCGTTACCAACCAGAAATCTTCGGGACGCTGCTGGCTTTTTACCGGCCTCAATGTATTGAGAACCAAAGCCATTGCAGGACATCATTTGCCTTCCGACTTTCAATTTTCGCAAAATTATCTCTTTTTCTGGGATCAGCTGGAAAAGGCCAATCTTTTTTTGCAGGCTATTATAGAGACGCGCAGCAGCGAAATGAGCGACCGGAAAGTAGAGTGGCTTTTTAAGAATCCGATCGGCGACGGAGGGCAATTTACGGGCGTGGCCAATCTTGTAGCCAAATATGGCGTTGTGCCCCGCGATGTGATGCCCGAAACTTACAGCAGCAACAATACCAGCCGCCTTTCGCAGCTGCTGAGGCTGAAGCTGCGCGAGTTTGGATTGCAGTTGCGCACTGCGAGCAAGGAAAAAGGGATGACGCCGGCCAAGTTGAACGACAGGAAAATAGAGATGCTGGGGGTTATCTACCGGATGCTGGCGCTCAACCTGGGCGAGCCGGTAAAAGAGTTTACATGGAGCCCAAAAGATGCGCAGGGCAAGCCTTCAAATTCCAAAGCCTACACCCCGCAATCGTTCTGTCAGGAATTTGCCAGCCAGGATTTCAGCGATTACATTATGATTATGAACGACCCTACCCGCGAATATAATAAGGTGTATGAAATTGAGTACGATCGGCATGTGTATGAGGGACAGAACTGGAAATACCTGAATCTGCCGATGGATAAAATTGCCTCGATGGCTATTGCTTCCATAAAAGACAGCTGCTCCATGTATTTTTCATGTGATGTGAGCAAGTTTTTAGATCGCGATAAAGGCTTTCTGGATATCAACAATTATGATTATGCTTCGTTGATGGGCGTCACTTTCGAAATGAATAAAAAAGAGCGCATTGCTACATTTGCCAGCGGCTCTTCTCATGCTATGACCTTGATAGCTGTGGATTTGGATGATTCCGGACAGCCCAAAAAGTGGATGGTGGAAAACAGCTGGGGCAGCAGTTCCGGCTATAAGGGCAATCTTATTATGACTAACGAATGGTTTAATGAGTATATGTTTCGTCTGGTGATAGAAAAAAAGTATATACCGGCCGAAATTCTGAACCTGCTGAATCAAAAGCCGACAGTGCTTCCCCCGTGGGATCCGATGTTTGCCCCCGAAGAGTAAGATGAAACGCCTCCTTTTTTTGCTGCTGCTCTTAGGATTGAGTGGCTGCAGCTCCATAACCTGTGCACAGGACAGTGCTTTTGCAAGACAAGTTATTTGTACCCTTGCCTCGCCCGAAATGGCCGGCAGAAATATCGAGAGGGACGGCGCAGCTAAAGCAGCGGCCTATTTGAGCCGCTGCTTTTCCAATATGGGAGTGTTGCCTGTGGATGAGCAGTACTATCAGTACTTTTCCTGCCCTGCCTTTGCGATGGATGGCCATGCGGAGGTGCAGCTGGGCCTGCACAGCCTGTCGCCGCAGGCTGACTACCGCATTGCCGACTATTCGGCGGCGCTGCATGCAAGGCTGAAAATTGTGCGCCTGTCTCCCACCCTGCTGCTGCCAAAAAACAGAGCCTTATTAGAAAAGTGGCAGCAAAAAGCGGCGAAAAGCCGCACTCCTGTTGCCGTGTATCTCAATCTTGCAGAACCCTATAAGGCTGCAAGCGAGGCAGAAGGGCAAGAGTTTCTACAGGCCGTGCTGAAATTGCGCTATGAGAATCCGTTTCATACGGCGGCCCTGCTGATTGAAGAGACGCAACTGCCTCCGCAGTCGCTGGCAGGCAGTGAATATGAGCGCAATTTTACTGTAATTTACCTGCGGGCAGGGCTGCTCAAGCGTGCCCACAAAAGCATTACTGTTGATTTGGACAACCGCCACACCCGGCTTGCCACGCAGAATGTGTGTGCCATGGAGCGGGGCGCAGTGGACAGCTTTATCGTCTTTACCGCCCACTACGACCATTTGGGCATGATGGGGACGCGGGTTTACTATCCGGGTGCCCACGACAATGCAAGCGGCTGCGCGGCAGTGCTGGATTTAGCCCGCCATTTTCACCATAATCCGATAAGGTACCATGTGCTGTATATTCTTTTCAGTGGGGAAGAGAGCGGACTGCTGGGGTCGCAGCATTTTGCTGAAAATCCGCTGATAGACCTGTCGAAAATCAGGCTGCTCCTCAATCTCGACATGCTGTGCGGCGGCAGCGACGGGCTGATGCTGGAAAATGTGATGAGTATAGACAGCGGCCGCTTCTATCAAGGCATGGCAGCGGCAAATGAGCAGTTTCGGTACCATAAAAATTTAAAAGTCAGAGATAATGCGCCCAACAGCGATCATTACCCCTTTACCGCGAAAGGGGTGCCGGCTATGTTTATCTACACTCTGGGCGGACGCTATGGCGGCTATCATGCTCCCGGCGACAACTGCGAGCAATGCGGACTGGAGGAGTATGAGCAGACGGTGAGGCTGATTATTAGCGGGATAAAAAAATTATGAATTTAAGAAATTTATGAATTAATGAAACTCTACATAGTCCCCACGCCCATCGGCAATCTGGAAGATATAACTTTGCGGGCGCTCAAGGTGCTGCAGTCTGTGGACTTTATCTACTGCGAAGATACCCGCACCACTAAAAATCTGCTTGCCCACTATCAGATAGAGAAGCGCTGCTTTGCCTGTCATATTCACAATGAGCATCAGCAACTGGCTACAATGCTCAGCCACATCAGGCAGGCCGACAGCGTAGCCCTTGCCAGCGATGCGGGCACGCCAGCCATTTCCGACCCTGGATTTTTGCTGATTCGCGAATGCGTGGCACAGGGCATTGAAGTAGAATGCCTGCCCGGCGCTACTGCCTTTGTACCGGCGCTGGTGGCCTCGGGCCTGCCGTGCCACAGTTTCTACTTTCACGGGTTCCTGCCTCATAAAAAGGGGAAAGAGAGCGCTTTGCGAAACCTCAGCGAACGAACCGAGACGGTAGTATTCTATGAATCGCCCCACCGGCTGCTCAAAACCCTGGAGATGATGCTCCCCCTTTTCGGCGCCGACCGGCCGCTCTGCATTTCGAGAGAGATCAGCAAAATTCACGAAGAGCATTTTAGAGGCTGCCTGCAGGAAGCGCAGCGGTTTTTTTCAGAAAAAACTGCTGTTAAGGGAGAATTTGTGGTGGTGGTGCAGGGAGCAGGAAGGTGAAAGTGCGCCAGAGTGCTCAAATCCTGTTTGTAATTTTGAATTACTTTGCTACCACAATTTTTCCGCTCGCGGCCGGCCTGCCATGGCAGATTATGCGGTAGAGATAGCTGCCGGCAGGGATGTTTCCGGTTTCCCAACTCCACTGGCCGGTGGCGTCTTCCAGCTGCCTGGCGAGAATGGCTTTCCCTGCGGGGTCGAAAATAAGCAGTTGAGCATGAGGCGCCTGTCCTGTTCCGAAATCCCAGACAAACAAAGCCTGTTCCCGCGCCGGATTGGGATAAACGTGTACATATTCAGGCAAATCCGCCTCCGGAACGTTTACGCCGCTCATATGCACGGTAAAAGCCTCGTGCGGACCGGCCATGCAGCCAAAGGTATCAATTAACACTTGATAATAAGTGGTAGTAGTATCTGGTTTTGCCCAAAAGCCATCACAGAGCGTCGTGTCTGACAGCCCTGCAGAAGGCCGCCATAAACAGGAACTCGGAAAAAGAGAAGCTATATTTCCCACTCCGGTAATCCAGAGAGAATCGCCCGGTATAACAGAATAGTGCCAGGGCAAAGAAAGAAGATGGACAAATTGGGACGCTGTTACGCTTACCGAATCGGTTACGCTCTGTCCGCTGTTATCTGTAACAGTAAGGTAGATGCAGGAGAGACTGTTTAATGATGAAGACTCGAAAAGCACTCTGGGGTTGGCGCTTGTAGTGTCATCCAGCAAATAGGAAGCGCGGTAATAAATGTGAGACCCGGGAAACCACGGGCGATATTCTACCCACCAGCAGTAAGTATAAGGTGGGGTGCCGCCCCATGCTGTAGGGTTTCCTCCCAAATAGACGGTATCTTCATCTTGGCAAAGATGCTTATTGCTGCCGGCATCCACAGCCAGCTGTGACCAGAGGGGCAGATAAAGCCCGCAAATTAAAATAACTAAAAGAATCTTTTTCATAGTATCAAAAATTTAGATTATTGAATTATTAAAGTTTGCGCATCTGTCGCAACTCCATCTGCTATTAAAATTACGCTATACGCACCGGGCTTATAGCCGGATATATTGATTGAAACAGCATTGCTGTTTTCTGCAAGAATATAGTTATTGCTAATGGTGCCGAATGCATTCATAATCATAATACAGGCGCTTTTGGCACCGGCAATTTCATATTCCACAACTATGCCTGCGCTGGCGGGGTTAGGAGTTATTGTACTAATCCAGAACTGTTTTACGCTAACGGTGATGTCGTCATAATCTTTAAAGCCGTCAGCACCGGCTACCACTTCAAGCTTATATTTTGAGGTGATTTCAGGAGATATTTCCATGCTTTTACTCGACAGCATCAGATTTCCCTCACTGTCGTACCAGTTATAGTCAGCCGGCTCTGCAATGTCTTTTGCCTCTATGGCAGCCGTTTCATTTTTTCGGATTGCCATGTTTTTACCGGCATCTGCATAAAAGGGATTTCTGGCAGACTTGCGTATAACGAAATGCTCTGCGCCTGCCAATTGCCTGTCGAGCTTGCTGAAATTCTGAACCACGCGATACTCATATTCCCTTTCTGCGGTGTTCTCTTTGGTTAAAAAACTGAAGCCTGCATAAATCGGGATTCTTGTCTGGGCCTTAAAGGCAATATTCTGCAGCGTAACCCTGGGACTCAGAATTAAAAATTCCCTGTCTTTCAATACCTTAATATCAGGATGCTGTTTCACGGCCTGAGAAAGAATATCCCAGCCCTCTTCATCCGTAATAATGTGCACCTCAGCCTCCTTTACGATAGAAGATTCCTGTTTTTCGGCAGGGACATCAAAAGTGATGTCAAAAGTGGCCTCTTCGTCAGTGGCATTTCCGATAAACATAAAACGGCCATGGGGATACAACTGCCCGTCTATTTCAGGCCGTTCGCGATTCACATCTACAATGGTTACATTGCGCATGGCGATGTTATTATTCCAGTAGATATCGTCTTCCAAATGATTGGGATATACTGTGATGGGGTCTTGCGAAATATCTTCAATTCTTGCCAGCAGGCATGCTCCCCAGTTCCGATGAATGTATGGATTCAAAATATTCCATTCAAATTCCAGCACGGTACTTTCGCCCGGCGCCAAATAGGGAATAGAGAGGGTGGCAATTTTATTGCCGATTTCGGGCTGGGTGCCATTCCAGTTTTGCGGCCAGGAGGATACGGTAGAGGCTTTTGTCCAGTATAGCGATATGTTGCCCTGTCCGCTGCTCGGTTCGCAACTCTTGTTCCAGACTCTCACATAGACATAAACCGGCTGGCTGCTGCTAAATTCCGGCTCCTGATGCTCCTGGCTGGTAAAGCCGTCTTTTTGATTTCGCACCCAAATGTCGGGGCTTTTGTCAATATTCCAGTCCCAGACATAACAATTTGGATAGCCGAAATCTTCTAAACGGTCTTTAATATACAAATCCAGCGTATTTTTATAAGCGCCCTGTGCCGCCCGCACTGCCTTGTAGGCATTCAACCGCCCGGTACCGACCATTCCCGGAAAATTTGCGGCATCTGCAATCGGGTCTGTCGTATTCTTAAGAATATCCTGTGTCCAGTTAGAGCTCAGGCAGGGGTTTACGGAGTACATTAGCGCGGCCGTTCCCGTAACAATGGGCGTGCTTTGCGATGTGCCGCCCCAGCATCCGTAGTATGGCCATGCGGCAGTGCTTTCATTTTCCGTACTGCTAGTTCCGGCCATAATTCTGTATCCGGGAGCGCACAAGTCAACTTCGGGGTAGTGGCTGTTCGTAGCATATCCCGAACACTCTTCGGAATTGACATGCCGGTCATCTTTTCCCGTACTGCTCACCACAATAGTCCTGGGGTCTTCATAGCCCGAAAACGGATACAATCTTTGTCCGTTACAATATCCTGGACCGTTTCCGGCAGCACGAATAATAGTAGTTCCATTATTTAGTATCTCCTGTTCCACAGCAAGGTAATCCATATACGGCTCACACCCAAAATCCCAGCTTAAAGAAATTATATCGGCACCAAGTACAGTGCTGGCATGTGCGCATATTACAGGGCCGAGATATCTGGAATACATGATACGGGTATTGTATCCTATGGAGGCCATTTGTCCATTTGGAGTATGGCCGGCATCGGTAGTCTCTGCGGCAATTAATGTGGCCACAGAAGTTCCATGATTTTTATTGGAAGATTCATAAAAAGAAAGAGGGGTTCCGTAATAAAAATCGTATGGAGGGCTGATTTTCCCTACCAGATCGGGATGTAAAGGGTCTAGTCCTCCCTCGGTAAGAGCCACTTTTACATTAGTATCCCCTTTGGTAATCTCCCAGGCCAGGGGAGCCTGAATAGTCTGCAAGTACCAAAGATAATCATTATCAGGGTCGTTATTGGTCAACCACCACATGTAATCAACCGGTTCGGATACAGGTCGAGGCACAGGCCGCTTTTCTATGGCTACAAACAGCTTCTTTTGAGCATTTAAGCGATCCAGCACCAAAAGCAGCGAATCTTCGCTGAAATGGGTCTTCAATTCATAGATTTTGCGCAACTCCGCCGTTTTTGCAAACCAGTAGGGCTGCGTAATATCCATAATATTAAAATCGTACAAAATTTTTGCAAAATCCGCATCTCTGGAATCAGACCCCTTAACCGGAATAATTTCAGCATTATCAGTCTTAATCCAAACTATTCCGGGCTTATACTCCTCTTGAGCGCTTAAGCTGAAAGGAATAAACAGCAGCATGCCAATTAGCATAGCATATATTTTGTTCATTTTTTCCTGTTTTAAATTTTTATTTCAAATATTATTTTTGCGTCGCAAAAATACAAAAAAAATTAATACAGTACATTTTATTCCAAAAAAAAAGCTTTTTATGGCAATTTTTGCAATTTTCATCTTCCAAGCTGTCAAAATTTGGCTTATTGATGCAATTTTGCCGTGCTCCTGAAGCCATGGCCAAAAACTTGGGAGGCTCAGCTAAAAATGCGCCCGCACCGACATGTTTCCTGTATGGATTACGCGGTGCCCTTCCGACACGCGCCCTTCGTAAGAGAGATCAAGGCGCAGATACTCCGTGATATTGGTCTGAAAGGATGCGCCCCATGTAATATTGTGTCCCGCCTTCAAGCCCTCCAGCATCTCATAGCCCAGCGTGCTGTTGGCCTCGCCGCGATAGCGAATGTTGATATAGGCCGCCTGCACCTGCACAGCGCCCTTTTGCGCCATGCGGTAGCTGAAATCGAGCGTAAAGCTGTGCTGCTGCCCCCACTCCTCGCCTGCCCTGTTGCGCTTATCCTTAAAAATATAGCCCACCGCAGCCTGAATTTTATTTTCATGCTGCCACTGCACCGCATTATCTATGCTGTAGCTGCGCAGGAGATAGTTGCGATTGCTGAAATAGCCCGACGAGAGGCGCTTGTCTGCACACTGCAAATCGGTGGTGAGGGAGAGCGACTTGTGAGGACGCCCGCGCACGGTGAACTGGTGCAGCACCATGTCATTACTCTCAATGCCGTAAAAAAGCAGGCTTTTAGTGCGGTTTTGCTGAAAAGTGTAATCAGCCCCAATATAACTCGATGGAGAGTTGAATGAAAAGGTGTTGCTTACATGCGCATTGCTGCTCACCAGTGCCGTATCATCAAGATTAAAATGGAACGGATTGAAAGCATTGGCACTGTTTTTAAGGCTGTTTTTCTGGTCGGTGCGCAGCAGTGTGCTGTTGGAAAAACAGGACATAAACTTCCTGAACCCCCTTGCATTATACCACACATTGCCCGGCCGCAACTGCAAGCTCAAAGTCAGCTGATTATTATAGGTATTCACATACTCATTATTGGCAAGCCACACCTTAATATAGTTAGCCTCGTCCTGAAACTGTGCCGGCTCAAATTCGTTCAACTCCTCAATGCCATTGCCGTTGTAATCGTTCCACGTAAAATTACCCTGTCCGGCCGCCACCTTCAGGTAGGCATAGCTCTTTTTTTGCTCCAGGCCGCTGCCAGCCTCATAGTGAGCACTCACCATAATGCTGTTTTTGAGAAAATTGCCCGCATACTCCAGCCGTCCCACAAAATTATTCTCGGCCTTAAAGCGGCGTGCGCTGTCCCTGACATTATTGTTGCGAAAAATGGCCGTCCCCTTTATCTTGTGATGCTTCAGGCGTGCCACCTCAAAAGAGGCCTGTGCCTCATAAATAACATTATTTACACTTAAAACATGGTTAAATAAACTGTTATCTATCCTGTTTTTAAATGAAAAATGATACAGATAAGGCATGGAATCGCTGTTGCAAAGGTAGATCAGCGCCTCATTAAAGGCATAGCTGCCGGCACGCAGGCGCTGTGTAGCGGCCTCACGAAAAGCATTGTACTCCAGATTATCCTTAACGCCTGTTTCCAGCTTCCTGAAAGTCTTGGAAATCGTGTTGTAGCTCTGCACGTAGCGACTGCCCTGCACACTGTCCTGCGACAGCAGAAACGAAGTCTGGGTATGGATGCCAAAACCCTTAATCCGGGTATGCGAAACCAGCTCATTCCTAAGCGCCTGCACATCCCCTACCCGATTATACCAGTTGAGATTATACTCGGTAGAGCCTGTTTCGGGATGTACAAAGCCGGCATTAAAGCGAAGCATCTGCGCCGCCCGCTTCCTCGAATAGTCGGACGACAGATTGTAATCCCGTCCAAACTCTACACTTCTGTAACTCTCCACGGGGCAGAAATTCTCGTGCTCGTACTCATAACTCAAACCGGTTTTAAAAAGCCAGCTGCTATCCCTCTTCCCCTTCTTATGCAGCCGGTTATGGTGAAACAGCTCCACCTTAAAAGCCATCCCCAGATTATCACCGTTATCGCGCTTTGAAAAGAGATTCTCGTCGTAGTTCGAAAAGGCAAACTCTCCCTTTATTCCGCTGTTCTTTAAAAAATTATACTCAGCCGCCACAGTCCCCATCTCCAGCATTTTGGGCGTATTGAGCAGCATCACCGGCTCATAATCGCCCTGCGGCACGCCATTGCGCGGAGCAGTCCATTGAAACACCCGTCCGTTAGCACTGCTGCTCACCATAACATAATTGCCCAACTGTGCCCCCTTATAAGTAAAACCCAGGCGATACAGGGTATCCGAAGGAGCAGAGGCATAGCAATACACAGAGTAAGCTTCGCCAGCTACAACAGTATCACGCCTTCGATATAAAATTTCATTGCCATTGTAAGGCTCCGGCTTCACATTGGGATAGTCGGCCTCCGTAACGGCATTGCCCAGCTGCGACAAAAACAGCTTTTGAGCCTCATCCAGCTCAGGCTGCAGCGACTGACTCTTTATATCCTGCTCGTGAAAAAAATTGACATTCAGCTTTAGCTTCTGCCGCTTTTCGTGGTTAAACTCATTAAAAGAGTACAAAGTAAAGTGGGCATAATTGAGATTATTATACTCATACTCCACCACAAGCCGCTTTTCGGCGCTTATGAGGCGCTTATTCGTAAAAATCAGCTCCCCGCTATTATAATCAATCACATAATCGTTCTCCTCACCGCGCAGCAGCAGCACCCCATCCATATAAACCCGCTCGCTGCCGGCAATAATAACAATAGCAAGCTCGTTCTGCTCGCCCGTCAGCTTATAAGGCCCCTGCACCCCTTCCATAGCGGCAATGCTCTTTTTTACATACTTTCCCTTGGCCATGCCGCCGCCCGCCCTGTTGTAAAGCTGCTGATGCGCCCCTACCCTGTTGTCGGCAATCACCTCCATGCCCAGCACGCGCCTGTTCACCACCAGAAACTGACTGTAGGGCCTGGTAATATCAATATCGCCGGCATTAACTAAGAGGTTGTTTTTATATTTCAGCTGGATAAAAATGCGGTTAAAATCGTTAATGGAACGGCTGTTGCCCTCCGGCTGTATCGGCACCTCCTTATCGGTAATATTGGCGCTCACATTCCACTCTTCCGACAGCTTGCCGGTAATTTGCAAATTGAGCGAAGAGTTAAGCACAAAATCCTGATTATTGCCGATAGAAACGCCGCGCGATATGGATCCGGTGGTTTCCAAATCGCTGTTATTGAGGCTAAAATGGTTTTGAGGCGCTGCAATGGGCGTCAGCAATGAGAGATGCCCGTCGTGTTTCGGCATTATAATGGCAGGGGATTTACGGGCTATCTTTTTAGAAAAATCGAGGGTAAAAACCCGATAGCTATACGTAACGGTTTTGCCTATTGCAGCAGAATCAGCAATGGCAAGAGTGGCCGTAATGGGATCAAAACGATAGGCTTCGGGGGGAAGTCCCTGCAGCGAAAAGGTTTCAGGCAGTATGGAAAGTGTATCCAGTTTCAGTATCATCGTATCTATGGTCAGCCTGCCCACCCTGTAATTGGAAGCACGCTGAGCCATGACGCCGCTCGCAAAGCTCACTCCCAATAGTAGAATTAACAGACTGTTTCTCACTAATTTATAAATTAAACAATAGACAATACTATTTTTAGAGTGCAAAAATAGTAAATAAATGCGAAGATACAGGAGCAAGGAAAAAAATTGTATTTTTGCAAGCCTTTACAAGTATTTTAAATGTTAAATTATGTATGTCAAAAAAATAATACTGATTACTCTATTACTGTGTTTGCCGTTTTTTATTTATGCACAAATAATTAATTACCAGCTTATTAATAGCGGATTTGAGTCATGGGAAACTATTACTTATAATAATCAATCCATTACAGAACCTGTGCGATGGAATGGTTTTAAGACAGGTGTTGCACCAGAAGGATCCATGTTAGCTATCGCTATGTCAGCCATGCCTATACAATTTGAGGCTTGCTCTGATGTGCGTCCGGGTTCAACAGGCATTAAAAGTATTAAAACATGGAGCCTGGATCTGGGCTGGTATCGGCCTAATTTAGTGGCTAACGGCCTATTCACTACCGGACAGGTGCACATGTCATCAGCAAGCTATTCCGATCCCAATAATTATTATGGGACGCTATCGGAAAACTCCACTTTTCATCAGCCGTTTACAGCTATGCCCGATTCTATCTATTTTTGGGCAAAATATAAAACCACTGCCGCTACCCAAAATGCAACCGTACATGTTTATATTCACGACAGCAGCAATACACACGACCCTGTTCCGACAGCAATGACCTCTAATGTAGTGGCTTCCGTACTCTATGAGTGGCCGCGCGGCGAGCAGCAGTGGCAGCAACATAAAGCAGCGTTTAGCTATGACTCATGGACAAACCAAAATCCTGCCTACATCCTGATTACTTTCTTCACCTCGCCCACGTGGGGGGTAGGTACACCTTACGACACTCTCTATGTAGATGACATTGAATTGATTTATAATCGCTTACTGAGTGATTTGCAAGTAAACGGCGCTACTTTACCAGCTTTCAATAATCAGATCACCAACTATTCAGTGCCGCTCTGCCAATCGTTTACAGCCGAGAACCTGCCCGTTATTGCAGCTACTGCCGTATCGCCACACGCCGTAGTAACCATCACGCAACCTGCGTTGCAAAATCCGAATGCCGTTATTACCGTTACACATGGAGGCAGCAGCAAAATCTATACGGTTCATTTTACCGGCAACAGCACCTCCTCTGTGCATAACGCCCAACTTTGTCAAGGGTATCCTTACAACGGCTACGGTTTTAATATTCCCAACCCTGTTACACAACAATATTCGCGCACTATTACGGGCGGTAACCATATCGGCTGCGACAGTATCATATACCTCAATCTCACCGTTTTCCCTTTCTACGTCGGAGCGCAGGCCATTACAAAATATGATACCGTTTGCCAGGGCGACAATTACAACAACTACGGGTTCACGCTCTCCCCTGCCGAAACCAATACGCCGGGCACTATAACCCGAACCCTCAATAATTTACTGACTGTCAACGGTTGCGACAGTGTGGTGCATCTTTCACTTTACGTAAAACCCAAAAATATTATCCAAATTTCAGACAGAGTATGCCAAGAGACGACTTACCAGCAACACGGGTTCAATGTTCCGGCTGCCACACTGCAACATACCGGAACTTATAACAGTACATTACATTTAGCTAACCGCTTCGGCTGCGACAGTACCGTAACACTGCGACTTACTGTTGACTCTATATTTCATACCGATTTGTACGATCAAATTTGCTACGGCAACAACTATGTAAAACATGGTTTTAATTTAACCGATAACCACACAGCAGGCTTAAATACACACGAGCATATCCTTACTTCAAAACAGGGTTGCGACAGCATTGTTACCCTGTACCTGTTCGTACACCCCGAATACCATCCTGCCCCACTCTATGTTAAGTTATGCGGCTCATCGGGTTACGATTTTTACGGACAAATTCTAGATACCGCCGGTACTTATACCCACACACTGACTTCGCAGCATGGTTGCGATAGCATAATTACACTTATTTTAGAAAAAGAGCCGAAATTTAGAACTTTGCTTACCGTTTCTATCTGCAATGGGGAAACTTACAATCAACACGGTTTTTCAAAGTCCGTATCAGGCCTTGATTCCATTACTTACCTCGCAACTAACGGGTGCGATAGCGTGGTTGTACTTGACCTGACTGTTTTCCCTTCCTACACCGGAGCGCAGGCCATTACAAAATATGATACCGTTTGCCAGGGTGACAATTATAACAACTACGGGTTCACTCTCTCTCCTGCCGAAACCGATACGCCGGGCGCTATAACCCGAACCCTCAATAATTTGCTGACTGCCAACGGGTGCGACAGTGTGGTGCATCTTTCACTTTATGTAAAGCCTCAAAATATTATCCAAATTTCAGACAAAGTATGCCAAGGTACGGATTACCGGCAACATGGCTTCAATATTCCGGCCGCCACACTGCAACATACCGGAACTTATAACAGTACATTACATTTAGCCAACCGTTTTGGCTGCGACAGTACCGTAACACTGCAACTTACTGTTGACTCAACATTTCATACTGATTTGTACGATCAAATCTGCTACGGCAACAACTATGTAAAACATGGTTTTAATTTAACCGATAACCACACGGCAGGCTTAAATACCCATGAGCATATCCTTACTTCAAAACAGGGTTGCGATAGCATGGTTACCCTGTACCTGTTCGTACATCCCGAATACCATCCTGCCCCACTCTATTTTAAATTGTGCGGTTCATCGAGTTACGATTTTTACGGACAAACCCTAGATACCGCAGGCATTTATACGCATACATTGACCTCCAAACATGGCTGCGACAGTGTGATTACGCTTCGTTTGGAAACCGGAGTAGAATTTGTAAACCTGATTACCGCCTCTATTTGCGAAGGAGAAACTTATAATCAGCATGGTTTTCTAAAGTCCGTATCAGGTCTTGATTCCATTACTTACCTCGCAACTAACGGGTGCGACAGCGTGGTTGTACTTGACCTGACTGTTTTCCCCTCCTACACCGGAGCGCAGGCCATTACAAAATATGATACTGTTTGTCAGGGCGCAGGCTACAATAATTACGGTTTTACCCTCACAGTCGCCGAAACCAATACGTCGGGGACGATTACCAGAACCCATAATAATTTGACCATCAACGGTTGCGACAGTATCGTAACACTATGCCTCACTATTGATTCGGTATATCATACGGTTTTATACGACCAGCCTTGCCATGGCAACCATTATGTAAAACATGGTTTCAATCTGCCCGATAACCTCATGGCCGGTACACATACCTTCGAGCTTCCTCTTACTTCAAAAAGAGGTTGCGATAGCCTCGTCACCTTGCATTTAACAATCAATCCGGTAAAAACGACTGCATTCAGCGATGATATTTGCATAAATAGCGATTATCAGCAACATGGATTTACTATTTCAGCCGCTGAAACGGCACAGGCAGGCATACTGTACGATTCGCTTTTCCTGCACACCATGCACGGGTGCGACAGTACGGTAACGCTTGAGTTGATTATTCATCCGCTATATGCCGACACCCTTACGGTGAATGCCTGTGACAGCTATTTCTGGGAGAATACAAACTGCATGATAAGCGGCACTTATACCCAACATTATCAAAATCAGTATGGCTGCGACAGCGCCAAAACCTTACAGTTGACCCTGCATTATACCTCGCCTGTTACCCACTTTAACGACACGGCAAGAGGTGGTTTCACTTACGAAAATCACGGATTTGCGATTGCTGTGCCATCGCAAGTATCCGACGACATTTCGGATACGCTGCATTTAACCAATTCCACCGGCTGCGATAGCACAATAACGCTCCGGCTGCACGTACTGCCGATGCAATATGATACGGCGTACCATTACTATTGCCAACGCGACAGTTATATCTGGCAAGACTCTACCTATTATGAAGGTCACAGCTTTACAGATACTCTTTTTGCAGTGAACAGTATCCACATTATTATTACGCATTTTATTGAAAATGAAGCGCCAATACATGAATTTACCATTATAGACTGTAATCCCTACATTTGGAGCGACAGTACCTGCAGCGCAAGCGGCGACTATACTCGCACCTACCCATTGCCTACAGGTTGCGACAGCACAGTAATTTTGCATTTTACACGCCTCATGGCCAACCAGCCGCCACCCGTCCACGACACCGTTTGTCCGAATATCGGATACCAAAGCCTCCATTTTAACCTGCCTCCCGACTCCATGCAAATCGTCGGTGAGCACCATTTCACGCAATTTATCCACGATAATACCTATATATGTCCCACAAGTATAGAGGCTTATATTTACGTAAAACCGTCCTATCTCTTTGAAGAGAGTTATGAATTTTGCGAAAACGAGGGCTTTTACGAATGGCACGGCCAACAACTCACTCAAAGCGGTATCTATTGGGATTCGCTGCAAACCACGCTCAATTGCGATAGTGTATATCGGCTGCAATTTACCGTATATCCTTCCTATCTTATTAATTATCAGCGCACATTCTGTGATAACGTTACCTATAGCTGGCGAGGGCAATCAATCACCGAAAGTGGAATCTATTGGGACTCACTGGCTACCATACACGGCTGCGACAGCCTCTATCGCCTGGAAGCTGCGGTAAATTCTACCTACCTAATCATAACCGATACCACAATTTGCGAAATCGAAAATGTGCTCTGGCAAGGGCTGCATTACGACAGTACAGGCGTTTACACCGTGCATCACAATACCTGTTCGGGATGCGACAGCGTGCATCAGCTTCATCTCACTGTACTGCCTGTTATCACCCTAGACAGCAGTTTGACAATATGCGAAGGCGAAACAGTGCTTTGGGGCAATGAAGTGGCCGAAACTACAGGAATTTATACCCAATATTTAACCAATGCCTGGCACTGCGATACGGTTTGCCTGCTTCATCTTACCATTAATCCTGTAAATCAGACCGATTTACACTATACTGCGGCTATTGGTGATACGGTTGATTATCAAGGATTTTTGATCACAGGAGAGATTCTGGAAGAGACCGGAGAATACAGGTTAGAACGCCTTTTAACCAATCAATACGGTTGCGACAGCATAGTGCGATTGTACCTCACCGTTTCGGGCATCACCGAAGTAGAAACGCACCACATCCGCATCTATCCTAATCCTGCTTCCGACCGTTTCACCATTGAAAATGAGCAGGGAATACTCAAAAATATAGCCATTTATGATCTTACCGGCCGCCTTATAGAGCAAATAGATGCTGTAAATAATAGTACAGTTTCAATATTTGCAGATCATTGGGTAAAAGGAGTTTACATTATTAAAATAGACATTGGCAATGCTGTTTTAATTAGAAAAATTGTGCTCAATTAAAGTTCCTGTTTTGTTCCCTCTTTTTCCAGCGGTTTAAATAAAATAACGCTGACATAGGAGTAATCTATAAACAAAAAGAATAGATACTATCCTTAGAAGAAAATTCCTTAAAGTCACTAAAAACACTCCTTATCCATGAATTAAAGGAAGTATATCATCCATAACAGTAAAGTTTAAGGGGAAGTATTAACCAATATCAAGAGAATATTTTGCTCTTTCTGGTGTTTGGCTACGTATTTTTTTGCAGCTTTCAAAAGATCTTTGCAAAACCATCCCGTCCATCGGGCATAATAGACTATTAAAACGTAGTCGTTGTATGCAATAGCGGTATCTAACAGGGATTGATTGCTAATATTCAATAAAGATATATCCTGTTGCAGTTTAAGATTATAATTAATTTGCAGGTGACTAATTCTTTTTAAGGGGAATGAATCTAAAACGCCCAATTTATGTAAATCCCAAAAACACTGTTCCCATCCCTGAATAAAATTGCCAGCATGGTCATACATTCTGAGCTGCAGAACAGAAGCGCTGTATTTATCGTCATATTTATATAAGCTCAGAACATATTTTTCTTGACTGAGACTGTCTATACCACTTTTACATAATTGATAGGAAAAAGTGGTGTCAAAGCCTAAAGATAGTACATATTGCTGATTATCATTTTGATTTTCATTCTGTGGATCCTTTACGGTTGTTATAAAGCGAATAAAAGTACAACTGCTGAAAGAAAATAACAGTAATATAATAAAGGCACGAATTTTCATCTTTCACACTTAATTAAAAAATACATGAATCCAGCTTTTAACAACTATTTATCATTGTTTTATAGGTGTTAATGGCAAATGAAAACTGCTGTTCCTGCACAACTTGCAAGTAACAAACTGTCATACATTTTCATTATGAATGCCTGTTTTTTTAGATTCTCTCTTTTTCCTGCCAATTATAAAAAACAGTGTTGACATAGGAAGAATTAATAGCAAAACAAAAGCAAAGCATACTATGTCCTTAGAAGAAAAACCCCTAAAGTCACTAAAGATACTCCTTATCCATAAATTAATAAGATCCAAATTAGTATCTACAGCGCCTAAAAAAGCAGTAGTAGCAAGCATGGATATAAAGGCTACACTCATATAATTTAGGTTGACTTTAAGTTTTTCCACATTCACCGTTTTTTGTCTATAACGCAGTGAAATCAAGTATCCAAAAATAAAAAGCCCAATGTAAAGCAATGAAATTAAAAAAAGTATAATCATATAATAATTGTTACTATGCCAATCGCTATAGCAATAAATAAAATGTTACGTTTCATACAAATTATGATTTAAAAAAAACTTATGTTTATTAACGATGCAAAAATAAGAAAAAATAATATCAAATTGATAAGGTGGGCGTTTTTGTCGGTAAACGGGTATTTTTTGTCGGTAATCAGATTTTGGAAAAGCCAGTTATTGACTACTTTACGACTTTACGATAAAAGCGTGCTTTCAACTTACTATACTAAGATACTGGCAATCTTTTATCACATAAGCAAAATTCACGCTTTCACGTGAACCTTTATGCTTTACTTCGTAATAAATAAACTATATGTTACTCCTAAATAGTGCCAGTATTTAGTATAGGAATAAAAACTAAAAGCTCTTATTAAAGAGGTTAAATTTGATACGCTTTCTATCTCATTTATTAATTTTGGTTATACAATAGGTTGAATTGCGAGGCAAAAATACATACAATTTTTGAATTATGGAACAGGAAAACTGCTAAACAGCAAAAATAAAAAGGCTGCCTCAAAAGTGATGACAGCCTTTTTAACGATTCTCTCTCTGCAAAAAGCAAAATGAGCTTACTCAGCGGCGGGTTCGATAACTTCAGGGGCTTCTGCGGGAATTTCTTCAACAGAGGCTTCCGTTGCGGTTGCTTCTGCTTCAGCAGCAGTTTCCGCTTCGGCTTTGGCTTGCACGGCATATTTAGCCGCCACTTTGGCCGAGATAGCCTCTTTTGTCCTGGTTTCCGCTTCCAAACGCTTTTTCAAAATGGTACGCTCTTTTTCCAATAATTCGCGTTTTTGGGTGCCGAGCTTAGATTCTTTTTCCTGTTTCCAGTCTTCGAATTTGCGTTCTGCATCCAATTGCGTAATAGCGCCCTTCGCAATGCCGCCCTTGAGGTGTTTCATAAAATAGACGCCTTCACGTCTGAGAATCGAACGAGCAGTATCTGACGGAGAAGCGCCGGTTTCAACCCAATATAAAGCCCTGTCGAAGTTTATTTTTACATCGGCGGGATTGGTTAAAGGATTGTAAGTGCCAATCTGTTCAATAAAGCGTCCATCACGGGGTGCACGACCATCCGCAATTACAATGTGGTAAAAAGGCTGATTTTTTTTACCACGTCTTTGTAATCTGATTCTTGTTGCCATACTTTAAAATTTAATTTTTTGGTTATTTTTTTGAGGGCGCAAAGGTACAAAAAAATTATGAAATATGAACGGGAAACATCTGACTTTATTAACTTGTTAGTTTATAACAAAATAGCTATCCCCTTCCTGCTCTAAATGCTCTATTTTCAAATCTTAATTTCGAGTAGATTTACAGGCTTTCATAACATTAAGCAGCAGGCAGCTCATTGTCATTGGCCCCACACCGCCAGGTACGGGGGTTATAGCCGCGCATTTTTTAGCTACCTCGTCATATTTCACATCTCCACATATTCGGTAACCCTTTTCGCTGTCCGGATCTTCAATGCGGTGAATGCCAATGTCAATGACTGTGGCGCCCTGTTTTACATAGTCGGCGGTAATCATTTCCGGTTTCCCAATGGCTACCAGCAAAATATCTGCCTGCCTGCAAATTTCCTGCAAATTTGCAGTTTTGCTGTGGCAAACGGTTACGGTAGCATTAGCATCGGGATGATTGCGCGCCAGTAGCATTGCCAGCGGCTTCCCCACAATATTGCTCCGTCCCACCATCACACAATGTTTTCCGGCAATCTCAATGCCGGCACGTTTTATCAGCTCAATTGTACCGTAGGGCGTAGCTGGGAAAAAGGCATCCTGTCCCAACATCAGCTTACCTGTATTAAATGGATGAAAACAATCCATATCTTTGTTGTAATCAACATGCTCTACCACTTTTTCGAGTGAAATATGCTTTGGCAGCGGCAATTGAATAATATAGCCGTCTATTTCGTCATCCTGATTCAAAAAATCAAGTGCTGCCAGCAATTCCGCTTCCTGTACATTTGCGGGAAACTGGTAAACGGATGCGATATAGCCTACCTCCTTACAATTTCGCTTAATGCTCTCCATGTAAGTGAGCGAAGCGCCATCGCTGCCCACTATTACAGCAGCCAAATGAGGAACTGCCTGGCCATGTTCCAGGAGTTGTTTTACCTCTTGCGCCAACTCCATCTTAATTTCTAAGGCAATTGCCTTGCCGTCAATAATTTGCATCTCTAATTAATGGTTAATAATTAATGGCTGATTCTTAATTTTTACCGTCTTTTGGCCTGCATGGAAGACATTAGCGATTTAGCTTTACCGCTATTTACCATTTTCATCATTTTTCGCGTATCGTCAAACTGTTTTACCAGTTTATTGACCTCCTGAATATCGCATCCTGAACCGAATGCAATTCGTTTTTTGCGGCTGCCATTAAGAATATCCGGATTTTCTCGCTCCTGTCGCGTCATCGAACATATAATAGCTTCTACTCCTTTAAAGGAGTTGTCGTCAATATCCATATCCTTGACAACCTTGTTCATGCCCGGCACCATGCCCATCAAATCCTTGATATTACCCATTTTTTTAATCTGCTGTATCTGCGTCAGGAAGTCATTGAAATCAAACTGATTTTTAGCCAGCTTTCGTTGCAGTTTGGCCGCCTCTTCTTCGTCGAATTGCATTTGGGCTTTTTCGACAAATGATCGAATGTCGCCCATGCCTAAAATGCGCTCGGCCAAACGGTCGGGATGAAACACATCAAGTGCTTCCATTTTTTCACCCAAGCCAATAAACTTGATTGGTTTATTCACTACCGATCGAATGGTAAGGGCTGCCCCGCCACGCGTATCGCCGTCCATTTTAGTTAAAATCACGCCATCAAAATTGAGCCTGTCATTGAAAGCCTTGGCCGTATTTACAGCATCCTGACCAGTCATGGCATCTACCACAAAAAGAATCTCGTGCGGACTGATTGCCGATTTGATATTGCCAATTTCGGTCATCATCTCTTCGTCCACAGCCAGTCGGCCGGCCGTATCAACAATTACCACATCGAAGCCCCATTCCTTAGCGTGCTTTACTGCCTGTTTGGCAATATCCACCGGCTTTTTGGAATCCTCAATTGTAAATACCTGAACTCCAATCTGCTCACCCAAGATTTTCAATTGTTCAATAGCGGCTGGCCTATACACGTCTCCAGCCACCAGCAACGGCTTTTTGCCTCGCTTGGATTTAAGCAGGTTAGCCAGCTTGGCAGCATGAGTAGTTTTGCCGGAGCCCTGCAAGCCAGCCATTAAAATAACGGAAGGGTTAGATTTAATGTTAACATCCGAAGTCTCTGTTCCCATTAATTTCACCAACTCGTCATAGGTGATTTTTACCATTAACTGCCCAGGAGAAACCGCTTTCAATACGTTCATTCCCAAAGCCTTACGCTTTATTTCATCGGTAAAATCCTTAGCAATTTTATAGCTTACATCGGCATCCAGCAGTGCTTTTCGCACCTCTTTCATCGTTTCGGCTATATTGATTTCAGTAATATAGCCTTGCCCCTTTAGAATTTTAAACGCTCTTTCTAATTTATCGGTTAAATTATCAAACATACAGGTAAGTTTTGTTTTGGGAACATGCCCCTCAATTTTTGTTTTGCAAAAATACACCTTTTACCTATACTGTAATCCACATTTTTTTTTTATCTTTGCATTTCGCAAGCAACATGAACATAATCATGTATATATAAATTGAAAAAGAACAAAAATGAAAAAACTATCATTATTTATTGCAATTGCTTTTATCAGCCACTCTATTTTGGCGCAAGAGTTTTGCGAGAAATTGCTTAAAGACGGAATAGCAGCTTATGATTCACGTAATTACATAGAGGCAATGCGACTTTTCAGTCAAGGAATGAACGAAAATAATAAATGTAACACCGCCGTTTTTAGAGAATGGATACAGGCGTGTTATGATAAAATGAATACGGCTTCTTTAAGGGAACTGGCAATCATAACCCAAACTGATACCACTTTTTCAAATTCAGAAGTCTTATTATGCAACACATTAATGAACAAGGGAAAAGTAGAATTTGACGGCAAAAATTTTGAAAAGGCAAAAATGTATTTTTTATTAGCCTCTGATAATAATTGTTTCGAAGCCAATAGCTGGATTTCGTTATGTAACCAGCAGCTAACGCAGGTTGAACCGCCTGCAGCAACAGCAATAGAGACCACCATTACATCAGCAAAACCGGAAACAGGCTCTTCCGCAAAAGCATCTATTATTAAAGTGTGGCAAGAACATAATGCTGTCGAAAATAATGTGTACGGCATGAGAATACATATTAATTTTATGGCAAAAAATATGTTAAACCAACAAGGGAACTGTACCGTATGGTTCTATTTTGCCAATGGCAATAAATTGATGGATGTTAACAGCAATTATAGTGCTTCTGACGGCCAAGTAGCTGCTTCTAAAAATTTTACACCTACCTATATCAATAGCAAATATAGTGATTTTATGATATTTATGCCTTACAGCGAATTACATTGCCCAACAGATGCGCGACAGGATTTAAAATTCAAAGTCGGCATTTTTGACAATGACAATAATCAACTGATAACCTCTGATTTTTTCAGATTTTCCATCGGAGCAAATTAAAATCGAATAAAATACATTTTTTTTACAAAATCCAAATTTCATTCTCAACTCTCAATTAATTTTAGTATCTTTGCATCTCATTATTGAAAATAACCTATTATTGATAACATTTTAATACTAAACACTATGAGTGAAATTATTGGAATTATTGGACGACAAATACTGGATTCGAGAGGCAATCCGACTGTTGAAGTTGATGTTTATACATCAGTCGGCGTTATGGGCAGAGCCGCTGTGCCCTCCGGAGCTTCAACCGGTGTGCACGAAGCGGTAGAACTTCGCGATGGTGATAAATCTGTCTATATGGGGAAGAGTGTATTGAAAGCCGTAAACAACGTCAATACCGTGATTGCGGAAGAATTACGCGGCATGCAGGTTTTAGACCAGCTGGAAATTGACCGGCGCATGATTGCCTTGGACGGCACTGAAAACAAAGGACAGCTTGGCGCAAACGCCATTTTGGGCGTATCGCTGGCAGTGGCTAAAGCGGCAGCACAAGAGATTGGACAGGAACTATATCGATACATTGGAGGCTGCCACGTCAATAAATTGCCTGTTCCAATGATGAATATCCTCAACGGAGGCTCACATGCAGATAATTGTATTGATTTTCAAGAATTTATGATTGTTCCCGTAGGCGGCGAAACCTTTGCGCAGGCATTGCAGATGGGCGCTGAAGTATTTCATAACCTGAAAGCCGTTTTGAAAGGCAAAGGTTATTCCACTAATGTAGGCGACGAAGGCGGCTTTGCTCCCAACTTGAAATCCAACGAAGAGGCTCTGGCCGTTGTGCTGGAAGCTATCGAAAAAGCCGGATATAAACCGGGTAAGGACATCTGCATTGCATTAGACCCGGCTTCTTCCGAATATTACCTCCCTGAAGAGAATGTTTACCACCTGAAAAAATCAACCGGAGATAAATTGACTCCTGCGCAAATGGTTGATTATTGGGCTGATTGGGTAAAACGTTATCCCATTGTCTCCATTGAAGACGGCATGGCCGAAGATGATTGGGAAGGCTGGAAACTAATGACCAATAAACTCGGCGACACAATCCAGTTGGTGGGGGATGACCTTTTTGTAACCAATGTAAAACGTCTCTCTGAAGGTATTGCAAAATGTGTAGCCAACTCAATTTTGGTGAAAGTAAATCAGATAGGCAGTCTTTCAGAAACAATTGAAACAGTGAAACTGGCTCAGTTGAACAAATACACTACCGTAATGTCCCACCGCTCAGGCGAAACCGAAGACACCACTATTGCCGATCTCGCTGTAGCGCTCTCTACCGGCCAAATCAAAACCGGCTCAGCCAGCCGCACCGATCGCATTGCGAAGTATAACCAACTGCTGCGCATTGAAGAACAATTAGGCGGAAATGCTTATTATGCGGGAAAAGATTTTCCTTTTATGAGATAAGTCAGATAAACACAAATTTTTATCCGAATGCCTTACACTATCGATTTAACTCAACTGACGCAGTATGACAATCTTGAATTGGTTGCCAGACAGGTAGTTGAAGGTTTTATTACCGGAATTCATAAAAGTCCCATGCATGGTTTTTCCGTGGAGTTTGCCGAGCATCGTCAATATAACACTGGTGAGCCGACCAAGCATATTGACTGGAAACTTTACGCCAAAACAGATAAATTATTTGTGAAACGATACGAGGAAGAGACTAATCTGCGATGTCATCTCATCATAGATAACTCGTCCTCTATGTATTTTCCCGTACAGGAGCGCTATACAATGAAAAATCCGAACAAAATTTTGTTTTCGGTCTATGCGGCATCGGCACTGATGCAGATTTTTAAGCAGCAACGGGATGCCATAGGCTTGTCGCTCTTTTCGGATACGCTTGAGTTACACACTTCAGCGCGTGGCGGAGATATGCATTGCAAGATGATTTACAGAGAATTAGAGCGTATCATACAACCCATAGGCACGGAAATACATCGAAAAACGCGAGTTGCCGACACGCTGCATCGCATCGCCGAAGAGATTCATCGGCGATCGCTGGTGGTGATTTTCAGCGATATGTTTGAGAGCTACGCCAATCGGGATGAGATGATGCTGGCATTGCAACACCTTCGCCATAATAAGCACGAGGTAATACTGTTTCACACCTACCATCAAAAAATGGAACGCGATTTTGACTTCGACAACCGTTTTTACCGCTTTATAGATATGGAATCGGACACGGAGGTGAAACTGCATGCCAATCAAATTCGAGAACATTATCGCAAAGCCGTTGGTGATTTTTTTCAAGATTTGGCGCTAAAGTGCGCTCAATATCAGATAGATATTATTCCTGCAGACATAGAAATGGGGTTTAATCAAATCCTGTTGCCCTATCTTTTAAAACGACAAAAAACAGCTTAAAAAATGAAATCGAAACCAATAACCCCTAAGTTCCCCATTACAGAATGGGCTGCTACAGACCGTCCTCGTGAAAAGTATTTGGACAAGGGTTTTCAAGCACTCTCCGACTCGGAGTTAATTGCTATTTTGCTGCGTAGCGGCACTGCCGACTTTTCAGCAGTTGATTTA